>JAQYWN010000166.1 GCA_029379265.1 Rhizonema sp. NSF051 | reverse complement strand
ATTTTAACTATTAATTGCCGTTATTCAAGTATGAAATGATATCAGAATGTCTTCAATACGGTTGACATATCCTTCTAATTTTGATATGATATCATCTGAACCTCTACGCTCTTGATTTTGAGCAAGTTGTTCTAATTCTTCTGCAGCTATTCGTATTGGTGTTACTCCGATATTACCACTAGCACCTTTAAAGTGATGAGCTTCGCGCATGATTTGCTGAAAGTCACTATTCGCGATCGCCGCCTTGGTGACTTCTAAATGATATCGAGTATCGTCAACAAACACTTGCAATAGCTCTAATTCAAATTCTTCGTTGTTTTCCGATAGCTGGTGCAAGTATTCCCAATCAATGAGGATATTAGGTGAGTCGAGATTGGGAGAAATCTGCTTAGACGCACTGACTTCTGAGGTGAGGATTGTGTCTGTCCAACGTTCTAGTGTCGCTGCTAATTTTTCTTTTAATATCGGCTTGCTAAGATAATCATCCATACCTGCATCCAGACACATTTGGCGGTCTTCCTTCATAGCATTAGCTGTCATGGCAATGATTACCGGACGACGATTTCTGGCAAAGGAACCTTTTTCCCAACGATGAATTTCTCTTGTGGCTTCCAAACCGTCCATAATCGGCATTTGACAGTCCATGAAAATCAAATCATAGGGAATTGTTTCCAACATCTGCAAAACTTCTTTTCCATTGGCGGCAACATCGGCAGCGTAGCCTAAACTATAAAGCTGCTTCAAGACGACTTTTTGATTTACTAGATTATCCTCAGCTATCAGAATTCTTAACTTGGATTTAGCAGGAGAGGGGAAATCTACTCTGTCCGCGTCCCCTTGTTTCCCAATGCTCCTCGTCTCAACTGAGGAAACTTCCGCTTCCGACTGGCTTCCTAATACATTCATAATGGTATCGAATAGTCGAGATGGCTTGACTGGTTTGACCAGATAAGCGGCAAATCCTATGTTCAGTGCCTGTTGTACTTCATCTTGATAGTTGATAGAGGCAGACGTCAGCATGATTAAAGGGATTTCAGCAATCGCAGAATTTGCCTTAATTTGTACTCCCAGAGTAAGTCCATCTGTACAAGGCATTTGCATATCCACCAATACCACATCATAGGGTATCTTCTGCTTGGCAGCGTCCAGTAAGGCTTTGAGGGCATTCACAGCACTGTCCGCTTCATCCACATGCATACCCAAACGAGTAACTTGATGATAGACAATCTTGCGGTTGGTAGCGTTGTCATCTACCACTAATAAACGTCGATCAAGTAGAAACCCGTTATCCTGTACAGGAGAAACAGGCTGACGTGCAAGAGCAAAAGGAATCTCAAACCAAAATTTAGATCCTTGCCCCAAATGACTTTCTACCCCAATTTCCCCTCCCATCAAAGTTACTATCTGTTTGCAAATAGCTAATCCTAAACCCGTACCTCCATACTTGCGGGTAGTGGAATCGTCCACTTGGGTAAATGGGGTAAAGAGTTTGTCTTGATCTTCAGAGGTGATACCAATGCCAGTATCTGCGATCACAAAGTGGATTGTGACTGTCGTAGAAGTTTCAGAGCGCAACTCTGCCCGTACTAGCACCTCTCCAGCACTGGTGAACTTGATCGCATTACCTATCAAGTTCATTAAAATTTGCCGCAAGCGACTGGCATCTCCTTGAAGATGGGTAGGAACGTTACGATAAATCAACGCCGCAATTTCTAATCCCTTATTATGTGCTTGGGGAGCCAGTAAATCCAACACCTCTTCCACGCAGGTAGACAAATCAAAATCTAAGGTTTCCAATGCCATCTCCCCAGCCTCAAGTTTAGATATATCTAAAATCTCGTTGATCAAGGTTAAGAGAGAGTCTCCACTAATGCGAATTGTTTCCACAAAATCTCGCTGTTCTGGGGTTAAGGAAGTCTCCAACATAAGTCCAGTCATGCCCAACACGGCATTCATCGGCGTGCGGATTTCATGACTCATATTTGCCAAAAAAGCACTTTTGGCTTGAGACGCTAACTCGGCTTGGCGACGGGCAACTTCCAATTCTTGTCGCTGATGAGTTTCTGCTTCTAAAAGTTGGGCGTGGGCGATCGCAATACCAACTTGGTTAGCAAGTTCCCGCAACAGATGAGTTTCAAACATCGACCACTGGCATGAATTCGAGTACTGATGGACTATCAGTAAACCACAGAGTTCTTCTTTTACTAGAATTGGCACGACCAAATTAGCTTTGACTCCAAGCTTTTGCAGTAATTCCACATGCCTTGCTTGGACTTCCATCATATCTAAGTCAGCGATCGTAGTAACTCGTTGTTGACGGTACTGTTGCAGACAGTACTGCTGTATGTACTCTGCTCGCAAGTACGAGTCGATGAGGTTTTGCCCTTTGATTGTAGCCCAGCCAGAAACGACGGCTTCTGTAACGACGCTTCTTGATCCATCTGGTGAAGGTTGATAGATTAAGACGCGATCGCTCTTAAGAATCTTTTGCACCTCTGTCACTGTAGTTTGGAGAACGTCTTCAATTTGTAGGGATTGGCGAATTTTGAGGGTGATTTCGGTAAATAGATGACTTCGCAAATTATGTTTGTAAAGTTCCTCTTCTGCCTGCTTGCGCTTGATAAACTGACCCACTTGGTTCCCAATAGAAGTCATCACCATCAGCAAATCTGTATCAGGTTGCAATATCTCTCTGTTAAAGAAAGTCATCACGCCAACGGTTGTGTTGCCACTAAACACAGGAAAACCAAAAGCTGTATGCAATCCGACTTGAGCGGCTATTTTAGATCTTTTAAAGTTGACATCTTCAACAACATCAACAATCCAAACAGGTTGATAATTAGCCCATACGCGACCGGGTAGTCCGACTCCTAAGGCAAAAGTTGTAGCCATTGAGATTGTTTTAAACTCGTGTATCTCTAGGGATGTTTTATGCCAAATATCCAGACAATGCAAAATATTTGTAGATCCGTCTACTAACCAAATTTCTCCCAAATCCCATCCCAAACTTTCGCAAATCGCTTGAAGGATTTGGGGAATAGCAACGTCAATCGTCGCAGCCTCTGCTAACACCTTAGTTGCAGCATATTGAGAATTGAGATGCTGTTCAGTCCTTTGGCGATCAGTAATGTCAAGGCCCGTACCGATAATGTACTCAACCGCTCCGCGATCATCTTGTAAGATTCTGTTCGACCATGCAATCAGCCTTCTACTTCCTTTCTTTGTCACCCAGTAGTTTTTGTACTCATAAAGCATTTCGCTAGTTTGACCAGAACGGATTTGCTCAAAAACTGTTTTCATCGGCTCTATTTCTAAGGGAAGTAAGAACAAGTTCCAGAAAGGCCGACCTCTTACCTCTTCAAATGAGTAACCCGTTGTTTGCTCGCAAGCGTGATTGAATCTGATAATTTGCCCTTGGGGATCTAAAACCACAACCAAGGCGCTGGCTGTATCTACAACTGCGGAAATAAAGTTGCGTTCCTTGTTCAGTGATTCCTCTGTATGTTTACGTTCAAGAATCTCACGGTAGATCAAATAGTAGACAACAGTAAGAACACTTAAACTCATGGTGATCGCGATCGCTAGTGTCAAAATTGTTTGGTTCGCACTAACTTCTGTTGCTTGTAACTGCTGTTGAAGCCAGTCCTTATTCTGGTTCTGAATGCTACGGATGAGCAGGCGAATTTCATCCATAAGATTCTGCCCCCGATCTGTGAGAATCATCTGCAATGCTGGTTTAATACCCTTACTTCGGCGCAAGTCAATTGTCTGCTTGAGTTCCGCTAGTGAGGCTTTTATCAAGGATTGAAGCTGATATATCTGTTTTTGTTGGTGGCGTTTATTCCCTGTTAAATTCTTCAATTTCTGAATTTGTGGCTCAATTTTTGTTAGTGCTATTTGATACGGTTCTAGGTAACGCTGTTCTCCTGTAAGTATGTAACCGCGTTGTCCTGTCTCAGCAGACTTGATGCTCGACAATAGTTCTTCGAGACTGTTGATTTTCTCTTCAGTTTGTCTAACCTGATTAGTTTGCTCGATAAAAACTCTTGTCTCTCGGTAGGAAAATAAGCCAATGAGAACTAAAATTGCCGACGCTATCCCAAACCCGCCAGCAATTTGTTTAAAGAATTGTCTGCGGACTTTTTGATCTTGTTTGCGTTCATGAGTGATGAGAACCGAACTTGCTAAATTGCGTTGCAGTTCCATTTGCTTGATCACCTGGCGACTCAGTCTTCGTAATGCTTCCACTTGGTCGTCCGTGAGTTCTCGTGGTGAGTAGTCAAGGACGCAGAGTGTTCCCAAAGCATATCCTTCTGGGTTAATTAAGGGGACACTAGCATAAAACCTGATATTGGGGTCAGAAATAACTAATGGATTTGTGGCAAACCTTTCATCCTCAGTTGTATCACTAACAACAAAAACGTCGTTTTGTAGGATACTGTGAGCGCAGAATGCGACATCTCGGGGTATTTCTAGCGCATCTAAACCGACTTTTGACTTAAACCACTGGCGGTTGGTATCACTCAAGCTGATTAAAGCGATCGGCGTTCCACAAATATACGATGCTAGACGAGTGAAATCGTCAAAGGCGTCTTCGGCTGGAGTATCGAGGATTTTATACTGCAAAAGCGTCTCGATTCTCTGTTTTTCGTTATCAGGTAATGGTGCTTTCATCCTTGAGCCTTGCCGCCGAAGTCGTCACTAGTGGTAAATGAACCTACTTTCAATTAAGGCAATATTTTTTGTTAAAGTGTTAGCGTAATTTTACCGATAACTGTAGTTTGTCAATCGAAAAATGACAGGAGAAGGCTAGGATTGAGGGCAGAAAAGTCTTGCTGGGAGCGTCTCATGTGCTTTGGACACGACTGATTTCCTGACTTAAATCCTGTTAGTTGTAGAGACCGAATTCCATCCCAAATAACATGTACGATCCTGAGAAGGAATCAGCAGTAATTTTACTGAAAAACGAACACTAATAAATACTAATTTGCTTTATGCGGATGCCCTCTGCCTTGTGTCTAATGAACAAGTAGAATGGCAAAAAATACGTAATATTTATGGTAAGATGCTAGACACTTATGAAGCAATGCTTTGCTGCCTATGCACCGGAATTGGAATTACGTATCTGCGATCGCTCTCCTAATCGCTATCTCTTTATCAGTAACTACAAACTTATCAGCACTATCCCAGATGTCGCAGGTATTGGCACTTGCGCCAGCAGATCGCAAAGCCGAAGCAGAACGACTGTTGCAGCAAGGTAGGGAGCAATATCAAACCAGTCAATTTGAAGCGGCATTAAAGTCTTGGCAACAAGCATTGATTATTTACCAAGAAATAAACGACCGTGAAGGAGAGGCAAAGGGACTGCTTAATATTGGTCTTGTATACCAAAAACAGGGAGATTACCCAAGGGCAATTAATTATCTTCAGCAGGGTTTAAGCATCGCACGAGCAATAAAATACCGCTTAGGTGAAGCCAAAGCACTCGGTAATCTCGGTAGTGTGTTTCAAGATATGGGAGAATACGCCCAAGCAATTGATTATTACCAACAAAATATAGCGATCGCGCGAGAAATAAAAAATCCTCAAAGTGAAGGAATCGCAGTGGGTAATCTCGGTCTTGCCTACTATTTCTTAGGAGATACCCCTACTGCAGCTAAGAACTACTCACAGGCTTTAGCGATTCTGAGAAAAATTCCAAACCGTCAAGCTGAGGGGACATTGCTAAATAATATTGGTCTTGCTTACTCCTCAACTGGAGATTACCCTACAGCAGTTCAGTACTACCAACAAGCTTTAACCATTGTACGAGAAATTAAAGACCGTCAAGTTGAAGGGAAAATACTGGGCAATCTGGGTAGTGCTTATTATCTTTTGGGAGAATACCCCAAAGCTATTGATTATCAACAACAGTATCTTGCAATAGCGCGGGAAATTGAAGACGTTCAAAGTCAGGGAGTTGCGTTAGGTAATTTGGGTGTTATTTACGGTTTTCTGGAAAACTACCCCAAAGCTATTGACTATCAACAGCAGAGTTTGGTAATTGCGAGAAAAATTTCAGACCGACTTGGTGAAGGAGTGTCTCTCAATAATTTAGGACTTGCTTTCTATAAATCTGGTAATCTTGCTGTAGCAGAGAAAAGCCTTTATGAAGCAATCAAGATTTGGGAAGCTCTCAGAAATACAAAATTCCAGTTACAAGATCTTAGCAAAGTATCTCTTTTTGATACTCAAAAAAATACTTATACACTTTTACAGCAAGTTTTAGTTGCCCAAAATAAAAACAATACTGCCTTAGAAATATCAGAACGTGGTCGAGCTAGAGCTTTTGTGGAGTTACTAGCATCTCGCTTATCTAATAACAATCAAGCGAAATTGCCCAAATCACTTACAATTACCGAGATCAAGCAAATTGCCAAGGTACAAAATTCTACCTTGGTTCAATACTCAATAATTAAGGAGGAAGTAAAAGTTACAGGCAAATTGCAATTTAAAGAATTAGAACTTTATATTTGGGTCATTAAACCAACCGGTGAAGTGACATTTCGGAAAGCAGATCTGAAATCACTTTGGCAAAAAGATAATACAAATTTAACTCAGTTAGTTGATCAAGCTAGGTTATCAATAGGAGCAGCAAGTTCCCCCTTGCAAATTGCCATTCGCGGAAAACGCGGTATCGATGTCTTACCTACCAAGAGTACCAATTCAACCCAGCAATTACAGCAACTACACAACCTCTTAATTAAACCAATTGCAGATATCCTCCCCAAAAATACCAGCGAACGAGTTATCTTTCTCCCCCAAGAGTCTTTGTACTTGGTTCCCTTTCCAGCGCTGCAAGACGAAAACAATGATTACTTAATTAAAAAACATACGATTCTAACTGCGCCATCGATTCAGGTTCTAGATTTAACCCACAAGCAACGATTAAACAGAGGAACGCGAAAAGTAGAAAAAGGAGATGTTTTGGTTGTGGGCAATCCCACCATGCCAAAAATTGGATTGAAAATTGGAGATGCTCCAAAACAGTTACCACCTTTACATGGTGCAGAACAAGAAGCAAAAAGCATTGCCGCACTGCTAAAAACTCAAGCTTTCACAGGTAATCAAGCCACAGAAACAGTGATCGTTCAAAAAATGTCTCAGGCGCGAATTATTCATCTCGCAACGCATGGATTGTTTGATGATTTTCGAGGATTAGGGAGTGCGATTGCATTAGCTCCTTCTAGTAAGGATGACGGTTTGCTAACTGCGGAAGAAATTTTTCACCTCAGGTTAAACGCAGATTTAGTAGTTTTAAGTGCTTGCGATACGGGTAGAGGTGAGATTACGGGTGATGGTGTTGTTGGCTTATCTCGCTCTTTAATTAGTGCTGGTACTCCCAGTGTTATTGTCTCTTTATGGTCTGTAGGAGATAATTCTACTGCTTTTTTAATGAATAATTTTTATCACAATTTACAACAAAATATGGATAAGGCTACAGCATTAAGAAATGCGATGCTGACTACGAAGAAAAAATATTCGAGTCCAGCTCAATGGGCGGCTTTTACTCTGATTGGGGAAGCGGAGTGAGGGTATCCTGGGTTTTTCACCAACTCTGAAAAAATCGGGTTCAAAAACTGCTACATATAGTAAAAATTTCAGCATTTATAAATTAAGAAGCGCCCAGCAACGCGATCAATACCAAAACCTGCAAGAATTGAACAGCCAAAGTTGGAGATTGACTCGCTCACCGCTTGAATGCCTTTAAAAACGTCACCTCGGATTGATATCCGACACTCTGGGCGACATCAATCAGCGAGCCTGCGAGAGCGATCATCAGTCCCCCTGGCTTGTACATGCGCTGCTTTGGTTAAGTACTCGATGGATTCCTGGTTTGGAAGTCTTCGGCGAAGCCTAATCGAGAAACCGCAAGCACGGGAGCGATCGCAACCCTCTAACTTGTGGCAGGCTCTGTTTGAATTGCTTAAGACTTAGTTTCCTGCGTCTGTTGTGCAATAATTGTACTCCAGTTATCATTCTCCACCGCAGCTTCTAATTGACGGCGACGAAGAGCATCACTCGCATCAATTGTTTCTGACTCTTTAGAGAGGTTTGTGTCAGCCATCGCTTGACGTAATTTCAGCTTTTTTTCCTCGTAGGCTTTGCGTTCCGCCTCTGACATCACACGCGCAACTTCGCCTACCGTACTAGCCCACGTTGCGCGATCAGTTGCATTACCGGGTGGAACGCTCCCTAATTCTGCAATCCACGCATCGCGTAAATCTTCCATATCTTGGCGCTTCGGGAACTTGAATGTCTGTACGCGCACGAAAGCACACTTTTGCTCACCATTTTGGCTCTTATGACCGTTCAAGGAAAGCAACACATTCCGAGAATAGCCAATGTACTGTGTGTAGCGTTCTGTATCTAAAACCGCGTAAACACCGGCGATTTTCCCATTCTGGGAAGCCGCACACCAAGTTTCCAATGGTAAGACAACCGAAGCATTGTTTGCTAAATCAGGCGTTACAGGCACTTCAATAGCGGTGTGTTCGTCGTCGGAACTGTACAAAAATTCATGCAAACCCTGGTGATTTATTGGTATATTTTGATGCTCGATTGGCTGATTCTTCTCAGTTTCCATCGCTCTTTATCTCCATACAATTAATTGGTAAGCGCAAATAGATATCTGTAAAATATTGACACTCAGTAAATAACTGTCCAATTTTCCTTCATTTTTTTGTCCAAAGTTTCATTTTAGGTTACTTGGAGCTAATATACTTATGCTCTAGTCCTTTTTAAGCAAGCCTGCAATTTTTCTGCAAGGACTTGGATGTGGGGTTCATGAAGTAGGGAACTGTGGGAACCGGGAACGTAATGGACATCTATGCTTCTGGTGATCAAATCGCCCCAACCAAATTGGGGATCGTATTCTATGCCTACCACTTCCTCGCGATATCGATCTTCTGTTCGCAACAGAGTCATAGTTCCTTGGTAAACTTGAAACGTATACTCGTCCAGAGCCTGTGTGTTAGCATCCATAATGTCTAAGTGCTGGTCATTTTCTGGTAAATGATGCACTACACTTAAGCAATGCTTGTATTTCTGTTGAAAACGGGACTTACCCCACTCACTCCACACCATAGCCCTTTGCCGGAAATAAGCAGGTCCTTGTCGTAAAATATTATCTAAATGCAATGGAACTCGCTTGATAAATGGCAATCGTTTCCAATTACCAGGAAGACAAGTATCAATCGTCACTAAAATACCAATTTTCTCACCTTGCTTGTGGAGTTGTTGAGCCATCTCGAAAGCAACTATACCTCCAAAAGAATACCCTAATAGAAAATAAGGACCATTGGGCTGAACGGTCTGGATTTCCTGAATGTAGTAAGATGCCATATCTTCAACCCGAGTTAAAGGAGGCTTGCCATCTAGCCCCAATGATTGTAAACCATAAACTGGTTGGTTAGATCCCAGATGCCTTGCCAAATCACGGTAACACAGGATCTCACCACCAAGAGGGTGGATACAGAACAAAGGTGGCTCGGAACCCTTGGGCTGAATTTCTACTAAAGATGACCAAAGTGTTGACATCATAGGCTTCATAGTCGTGTGTCTTTCACCTTGTTCCAATTCTGCTTGAGCAAGAATCTGAGTAAGAGCCTCAATTGTACTTGATGGAAAGAGAGAAGCCAATGGAAGTTTTATACCAATTTTTTTTCAACTTCAGTAAATAAGCGGATAGCTAATAAGGAATGACCTCCCAAGTCAAAGAAGTTATCTCTCACTCCAATGGGTTGGATATCTAAAACTTCTTCCCAAATCTGCGTCATTCTACGTTCTAGCTCGTAGCGGGGGGCAACAAAGGTGTTTTCTGCCTCCTGTCTAACTGAATTGGGTACTGGCAAAGCGAAGCGGTTTATCTTACCATTCGGACTTAATGGCATGGCATCCAAGAAGACAAAGGTTGCAGGTACCATGTACTCGGGCAACTTATTGCACAAAAAAGAGCGCAATGCCATCGGGCTGACTTGCTCGAGTGCCACAACATAAGCTACAAGTCGCTTGTCACCGGGAACGTCCTCTCTTGCCATCACCAGATTCTGTTGCAATGCTGGATGTTGAGCGAGTCTAGCTTCAATTTCGCCTAACTCAATCCGGAAGCCGCGAATCTTTACCTGATGATCCACTCGACCGAGGAACTCAATGTTGCCATCACTGGTGTAACGCCCCAAATCTCCAGTCTTGTACAGACGTGCGCTAGAGTCGCGGCTCATTGGATTGGGAATAAACTTTTCTCGTGTGAGTTCCGGACGGTGAAGATAACCTCGCGCTAGTCCTGCACCACCAATGTGCAACTCCCCCGATTCACCCACGGGCAGGGGCTGCAAATCTTCATCTAAAATATAAATTTGTGTATTGGCAATCGGGCGACCAATTGGTACAACTGTAGAGTCACTTCCGTGTTCGCAAGCAGAAAAGGTAGCATCAATAGAAGCTTCTGTCGGACCGTAGCAATTAAACAGAACATTTTCCAAATTAAGCCGCTCAAAGAAGCGTTTTACAAGTTCGACAGGTAACGCTTCACCACCGCAAGTAATGTGTTTTAAACACTGACAATTCTCGATACCCTTTTCTTCCAGTAACATCCGCAGCATCGAGGGGACCAAGGCAATAACAGTAATTTGCGCCTCGGAGATCGTTTTGACGAGGTAGGCGGTGTCTTGCTGTCCTCTTGGTTTGGCTAAAATCAACTGCGCCCCGAAACACAACGGCCAGAAGATCTGCCAGACTGAGGGATCAAAGCTAAAAAAAATGGTTTGTAAAACTTGATCTTCTATGGTTAATGGAAAGGTTCTTTGCCGCCAGTGAAGCTGATTGTCGATCCCACGGTGAGGAATCATCACTCCTTTAGGTTGTCCTGTTGAGCCGGAGGTATAAATTACATAAATTAAGTTGTCAGCATTCACATCACTAACTGGGTTCTCCTGACTTTCGTGCGAGATCACACGAGCGTCTGTATCCAAGCAAATGACTTGTGCCCCAGACTCTGGCAATCTCGAAACCAAGCTTGAATGGGTCAACAGCACTGGAACTTGGGAATCACACAGCATGTACTGCAATCTTTCTGGTGGATAAGCAGGATCTAGAGGTACGTAAGCACCACCTGCTTTGAGAATGCCTAACATTCCCACCACCATCTCAATGGAACGTTCGACACACAGACCCACCAATACGTCGGGTTTGACGGACAATGCTTGTAAATAATGTCCTAGAGAGTTAGCAAGAGCGTTCAATTCTCGGTATGTGATTTGTTGGTCTTCAAACACGACTGCCACCGCGTCAGGTGTTCTTTTTACCTGCGCTTCAAATAACAAGTGAATACACGCTTCCTGGGGATACTCTGTTTGACTGTCATACCTCACAACCTGCATTTGCGGTTTTGTCGTCTTCACAATCTCCTCCTGTATCGTTTTTTTATATGTATCCATTTCTCTTTAATCTCCGACTACAACATATTGAGGAATGCGATCGCGTTCAAGTATTTTCTAATAGGAAGTTACCTTCACACATGTTATTGACTGGTGGAGTTGTTAACAGTTGACTGTTCAAAGTTGCTCTACAAAAAGTCAGGATTTAGAATTTACAGAGAAGTTGGAATGGAACTACGTAGTGGACGAAAGTTGAAATTGTGCAAACTGGCGCTTTCAGTACAATTATAAAATTTCCATAACATCAATTTTTTCTCAACAAAGAAAGTTTTGAGTTTTTAAAAGCTCGTGCAATCTGAAGACTGGCTCATAGCTATTAGAAATTAAATACTTTTGTTCACAAGTCAGTATAATTGCTATTTTCCAATAT
>JAQYWN010000165.1 GCA_029379265.1 Rhizonema sp. NSF051 | reverse complement strand
ATTTAATATAATACGCAATTTTATAAATCGCGGTGTTGGCTCAATGGTACTAAGTGGCACATAAAAGATACGCAATTTCATCATGATGGACTAGAAATTATGTTACAGCCACAAACCCCAAATTCCTCTTCATCTCGATCCTCTCGTTCTCTTAAGAGCGATCGCCATCAGGCACGCAAACGGTCGAAGATCAGCATGAAAGGACTCTACCAAAGAGCTATCAAAGATGCCTTCATCAAGCTTAATCCCAAGTATGCAATTAAAAACCCGGTGATGTTTTTAGTTTGGATCAGTGCCATCATCACTTTACTGCTAACAATCGATCCCAACCTATTTGGTTCAGTTGCAGGTAAAAACCCACGATTGTTCAATGGATTAGTTGGAGGGATTTTGTTCTTCACTGTCTGGAGTGCTAACTTTGCTGAAGCAGTGGCTGAAGGGCGGGGGAAGGCACAAGCCGATGCTTTACGAGCAACACAGTCAGAAATAATTGCTAAAAAATTATCCCCAGATGGCTTAGTGACTGAAGTTCCTTCCACAAGCTTGGAGCGTGGCAGTACCGTATACGTAGTTGCTGGTGATATCATCCCTGCTGATGGGGAAGTGATTATGGGTGTTGCATCGGTTGATGAATCGGCAATTACCGGGGAATCAGCACCAGTACTGAAGGAAACAGGCTCGGATGTAGTTAGTTCTGTCACAGGTGGGACTCGCATTATCTCGGATGAACTGATCATCCGCATTACAGTAGATCCAGGCAAAGGATTTCTTGACAGAATGATTGCCTTAGTGGAGGGAGCAGAACGTGCAAAAACACCAAATGAAATTGCTCTAACAGTTTTACTAGCAGTTCTGAGTTTAGTATTTCTATTTGTCATCGTGACTCTGCCTGCGATCGCTAACTACGTCAAAATTTCAGTCAATGTCACCGTATTGATTGCTATATTAGTAGCCTTAATTCCCACCACAATTGGGGGATTACTGAGTGCGATCGGCATCGCTGGTATGGATCGAGTTGCCCAATTTAACGTCATTGCGACTTCATGTCGGGCAGTAGAAGCGTGTAGTGATGTCAACATTCTCGTTCTTGACAAAACCGGTACAATTACTTTAGGCAACCGTTTGGCAGAAGAATTCATTCCTATCAACGGTCATTCAATCGAGGAACTTGCCCATGTAGCTTTGGCTGCAAGCGTGTTTGATGATACATCTGAAGGCAAATCGATTGTCCGACTGGCAGAAGGGTTAGATGCCAAAATTGATTTCGAGCGCGACAAAGCTGAAGCAGTTGATTTCTCAGCAACAACCCGCATGAGTGGGACAAATTTACCATATGGAAGTTTTGCACGTAAGGGCGCAGTATCAGCAATTAAGGGATTTATTGATTCCGGTAACGGAAATGAGACACTAGAACTTGATTCAGTATATGAACAAGTTTCAAAACTTGGAGGTACACCTCTAGCAGTTGCCCTGGATCGTGAAATCTACGGTGTTATTTACCTCAAAGACATTGTCAAACCTGGTATTAAGGAACGCTTCGACCAGTTACGAAGAATGGGTGTACAGACTACGATGCTGACTGGTGATAACCAGATTACCTCTAGTGTCATTGCCGATGAAGCTGGCGTAGATAATTTTATTGCCGAAGCGACTCCAGAAGACAAAATTTCTGCAATTCAAAAAGAACAAAAAGAAGGCAAAATGGTGGCAATGACAGGGGATGGCAGTAACGATGCGCCAGCGCTTGCTCAAGCCAATGTAGGGGTAGCAATGAATACAGGTACTAAAGCAGCAAAAGAAGCTGCGAATATAGTGGATTTGGACTCCGACCCCACAAAACTAATTGATATTATTAGTATTGGTAAACAATTGCTGATAACTCGAGGTTCACTGACTACATTTTCGATAGCCAATGATATTGCCAAGTATGTGGCCATTCTCCCAGTGCTATTTGCCTCAGCTAAGCTGCAAAGTTTAAATATTATGAGGTTAAACAGCACCAATTCCGCAGTGTTGGCAACATTAATTTATAATGCTTTGATTATTCCTGCTTTGATACCCCTAGTACTAACAGGAGTCAAGTTTACACCTATGACTCCGAATCAAATGTTGCAAAAAAATATTTTTATTTTTGGCTTGGGAGGCGTGATTGCGCCGTTTATTGCGATTAAATTGATTGATTTAGTGATTACATCTGTAGGTTTGGTGTGAGTTTTGAAGTCTCCAAAACAGTCCTGAGAAGCCAGCGCCGTGCGGAGAGAAGTCGTAAGGAGGGTTTCCCTCCGGACGAACTACGTTCGGTTCCCCAACGCTCTTTTACCTGCGACAAGAAACCCGTATAGGCGCACAGGCTCCCGTTGAGGCGACTGGCGTTGCTGAGTGCGAAATTAAAAATTAAAAATTCTTTTTGAAAAGTTAAGCTATATAGAAGTTGCGTGTCCTGTTTCCTACAAGTGCGCTCTTTCGTTATAACTAACAAATTTTATAGGTTTTCAAAAAATTTATGTCAATTTTTAGAGAAGCTGTCAAAGCAATTCGCATAACTCTTGTTCTGTGGGTGCTGACTGCAATTATTTATCCTTTATTAATTCTTATAATCGGTCAAGTTTTCTTTCCATTTCAAGCTAACGGTAGCATGATGCCAAATCTCAAGGGAGAATTCATTGGCTCAGCTTTGATTGGTCAACAGTTTAAATCTGAGCGGTATTTTTCTGGTCGTCCAAGTGCAATTAAATACAGCCAAGGGAAAGAAGCTAAGCTAACGGGTAAATCAGGAGCAACTAATCTCGCTCCTAGCAATCCAGTCTTATTGAAACGAATTTTAGAAAAAGCCAATAATCTTAAAGATGATAATATTCAACCAGTTTCCGATCTCATTTACACTTCTGGATCTGGTTTAGATCCACATATTTCCATAAAAGCAGCACGAGAGCAGTTAGAGAAAGTTGCTCGTGCCCGTGGAGTTAGACCAGAAGAAATAGTTTTCTTAATTAATAAATATACAGAAGGAAGATTTTTAGGGATTTTTGGAGAACCTGGAGTTAATGTTTTGAAATTGAATTATGCTCTGGATCTTGATGAACTGAACCGTCAGCAAAATAAATCGTGAAATTCGCGTCTAAATATAGAATGAAAGAGTTCTGATATCAACTACCAACTATTAATATTATGGCTTTTATCTCATATTATGAAAGTACGCCACGGCGGGGGAAACACAAAATTTTTATTGGTATGGCTCCTGGAGTAGGGAAAACCTATCGAATGCTAGAAGACGCTCATGCACTCAAACAACAAGGAATAGATGTCATTATTGGGCTTTTGGAAACCCATGGACGTAAGGAAACGAAGCAAAAGGCAGAGGGGTTAGAGATTGTACCTCGTTTGTCAATTCCTAGTAGTGGGTTGATGTTAACAGAAATGGATACGGATAGGATTTTAGCTCGCTTACCGCAATTGGTATTAGTTGATGAACTAGCACATACTAATGTCCCGAATTCGCCACGAGAAAAACGCTATCAAGATGTAGAACTCATTTTGGCAGCCGGCATAGATGTCTACTCAACTATGAATATTCAGCATTTGGAGAGTCTTAATGACTTAGTCGCACGGATTACTAGTGTCGTTGTGCGAGAACGTGTTCCTGATCGCATCTTAGATGAAGCAGATGAAGTGGTTGTCATAGATGTGACTCCCGAAACACTACAAGAAAGGTTGCAAGAAGGCAAAATCTATGCAACTGAAAAAATTCAACAAGCCCTGGATAACTTTTTTCAACGACGCAATCTGATTGCTTTGCGAGAATTGGCATTACGGGAAGTTGCGGACAACATAGAGGATCATGCTGTTGCTTCTTCTTATCAAAATCAGTTTTGTAATATTCACGAACGGGTTTTAGTGTGCGTATCTACTTATCCTAACTCAGTGCAACTATTACGCCGAGGCGCGAGAATTGCCGGCTATATGAATGCCCCTCTTTTTGCTGTATTTATTGCGAATCCAGATGACTTCCTCACTAAGGAAGAAAGTCTGCACATCGAAACTTCTGAGAAACTGTGCCAAGAATTTGAAGGTACATTTATTCGCACTACCAGTCATAATGTTGCCCAGTCAATTGCGGAAATTGCTGAAAAATATCGCGTCACTCAAATAGTTATTGGTGCCAGTCGGCGATCGCGTTGGCAAGTACTCTGGAAAGGGTCTTTAACTCATAAGTTACTAAGATTACTCAAAAACATCGATTTGCACATCATTTCTGATTATAATAAAAACAGTACACGCGATTCGGAAACTAAAATAAAAACCTCATCAAGAAAATGACGTAGATTAATTTTACGCATTTTCAAAGGAAAAATTGTCTTCGAGATGCACTGTGTCCTGCAAAAAAATATGTCAGAATTACAACTTTCTTAAATAAGTATTGTTAAGGTGAGATGGAGTAATCCCAAATCAAAAATCCATGCAGAAGATGACTCGTGTAATAGGTTTAATAAGTGGCACATCGGTAGATGGTATAGACGCAGCTTTAGTAGACATTTCGGGTACAGATTTAGATCTGAAAATAGACTTAGTCGCTGGGAAAACATACCCCTACCCCTCTAACTTGAGAGAAGATATTATGTCCGTCTGTAGTGGGGCGACAATCTCAATGGCAGAGTTGGCAGAATTAGATGATGCGATCGCCCATGTTTTTGCCCAAGCCGCACTAGATATTCAAATGAGTGACCAAAAGGCTACTTTGATCGGTTCCCATGGTCAAACAGTTTACCATCTACCAGCTAAAGCGGGAGTGGGCGATGTGGCCAGAGCTAACTCAACTCTAGGCTATAGCCTGCAATTAGGGCGTGGGGCTGTGATTGCTAATTTAACAGGTATGACGACTGTAAGTAACTTTCGTGTAGCGGATATTGCTGTTGGTGGTCAAGGTGCACCTTTAGTACCTCGTGTCGAAGCAGCTTTACTCAGCCATCCCCAGCAATCCAGTTGCATCCAGAATATTGGTGGTATTGGTAATGTTACTTACATGCCACCGCGTGATGACAACTGGTTGACAAAAATTCGTGCTTGGGATACTGGCCCTGGAAATAGTCTATTGGATCTGGCAGTACAGCATTTAACTGATGGTGCAAAAACCTACGATGATCAGGGTGCCTGGGCGGCAACTGGGACTCCATGCAATTCTTTAGTAGAACAATGGCTGAGGCAAGAGTATTTTCATCTTTCACCACCTAAATCTACGGGTAGGGAATTATTTGGTGTGACTTACCTACATCAGTGTCTCAAAGACGCGGAAGCCTATCAACTGAGTTCGGCTGACATACTGGCGACACTGACAGAACTGACGGCAGCTTCGATTGTTCACAGTTACGTCACCTTTTTGCCAGAAATGCCACAGCAGGTACTATTGTGTGGCGGAGGTAGTCGCAATCTTTACTTAAAAAATCGGTTACAAATACTGTTGACACCTGTGCCAGTCTTGACCACAGATGAAGTCGGTTTGAGTAGTGATTTTAAAGAAGCGATCGCCTTTGCAGTTTTAGCTCACTGGAGACAGTTAGGTATTCCTGGCAACTTACCAACAGCGACTGGGGCAAGTCAAGAAGTGCTTTTAGGAGAAATTCATACTAATTTTTAAGCTCATCCCACCTTTAAAAGGAGTAGGATTTCGCGTCCAAAGTCATTCATCAATGACGGGGGCATAAGAGCCAATACTGCGTAAGTTTTGTCCTTAGGTGTCACCATTCTGTGAATCTGCCGGGAGTATGAGTTAAGACGCTTGAGGAAATTCCATTGGTTTTAACCCCAGTCTTAGCTCTTTCAGCAACAGAAATAATTGATAAGCCTTCTATCTGCGGAGCTAGGCTGAACAATTTCTAGCTGCTCAAACCAGTCAGCCCCTTTGCCACATTTTGCAATGCCACCAAAAACAACTCCAAGTCACCCTCTTCCAAAGCGGCGTTGAGATAGGCAACTGCCTGTTCTGGGTTTTGCAAATATCTCATTAATTCTTGCTCGTAGCTTCGACTCTTAGGCATCATCCCGACTCCTGTAATCCATCCAGTACTGTTGCTCTACTTTTTGCTGTGAGCAATGACTCCTAACGATAAGGATATTAAGGCAGCAATGTATTAAAACTCTCTGTACCTGTCTTCTGTGGAGAATCTCAAAAAACACGATATCTTAGCTAGATGGAGGAGTCTCGTTGCTATCTGATTCGACAAGTGCATTTTCTTTCACCCGGCGAATCGGTAAATTAGCAATTAAAGCTGTTGTGCGTTGGTTGCTTTCCAACGAAAACTCCAAGCCCTCAACCTCTACTTCCACGTAGCGACAGACAATTTCTAGAATTTCTTGCCGCATCTTTTCTAATGCCTGAGGGCTTAAGTCAGCGCGATCATGGGCAATCACTAATTGTAGACGACGTTTCACCTTTTGGCGGCTGGTGTCTACAGTACGAGAAAAAAGTCTGTCTAGAATTTCAAGAATCATAGCTACGGGGACGCTTGATGAGATGAAAGGTTAAATAATCTTTGTCCACAACAACCTTCGCAGACGAGAGAAGATATTTTCGTTATTAGATTGGTCTAACGTCAGAAATTCGACTGTTTCTCCTTCCAATCTACGAGCAATGTTATCAATAGCTGTAGAGGCTAAAGAGGGAGTCTCGGCTAAGACTAAAGGTTCGCCGCGATTTGTCGAAACAATAACCCGCTCATCGTCGGGAATAACCCCTATCAAGGGAATTGCAAGAAGCTCCTGAACATCTTGTACAGACATCATATCATTTGCCTGTACCATTGCAGGTCTGATTCGGTTAACAATTAGATGAATCTGCTTAATGCCTTGTGCTTCTAATAACCCGACGACGCGATCAGCATCACGAACCGAGGCAATTTCTGGTGTAGTCACAATTAAGGCTTCTTTAGCTGGGGCGATCGCATTTTTAAACCCCATTTCAATTCCGGCTGGGCTATCAAGCAATACGTACTGATACTTTTGTGCCAGTGCATTCACCAATAACTTCATCTGATCAGGATTGACGGCATCTTTGGTACGATTTTGTGTTGCTGGTAAAAGCACTAGATTGGGTTGACGCTTATCTTTCACCAAAGCTTGTTCTAAGCGACACTCCCTAGACAAGACTTCGACTGCGGTATAAACAATGCGATTTTCCAAACCTAGCAGCAGATCCAAATTTCTCAAACCAAAATCCGCATCAACTAAAGCAACTTGACGTCCCTTTTTGGCTAAAGCCATACCCAAATTTGCTGTAACTGTGGTTTTACCCACTCCTCCTTTGCCGGAGGTAACGACAATAATGCGAGTCATGATAGAAACGCGTCTCAATTAAGGATTAGAAAATTCAAAACTATAAAGTTTTATTGCTCTTGATTCACTTTATTAAATAGTGATCGGGAAAAATCCATTGCTTTTGTAATGCGAATTCCTTGTGGCGTTATATGTGCCACTTCCGGATAAAACTGCATAGGCAACTTTTCTGGCGCTCTGGCGACAGCATCTGCGATTCGCAACTGGGTTGGTTCCATTTGCAAAGCCATAATCAGACACTCCTGGTTTCCAGAAGCACCAGCATGAGCAATTCCACGTAGACGACCCCAAACCAGAATATCTCCATCTGCAACTACAATACCACCTGGATTCAAATCTCCCAAGACAATCACTGTACCAGGATGGCGAATTTCCACTCCTGAACGCACTGTCATATTGAGATAGAGGGCTTCTGCTAAAGGTGGTTTAGCAGCTTTTGGTTCTGAGAACAGGGAAGTTTCTGGCTGTAGCTGTTCTACAGAATAACCCGAACTGGCAGCTGATATCGCAGTTTGACGACGACAAGTGGAAACAGATTTCATCTGGATTTGCGCTTCACTGAGAGTTTCCGCAAGTTCCTGCAATTGTCTGCCATCGAGTAATCGATCTTGTGCTACAAGATGTAAAGCTGTATTGGCTGAAAAAAAGCGCTCTTTACCCACCAACCGGAACTTCACCTGTTGCCAAATTTCCGACCAACCATATTCCGAGTTTGGGACTTGAGATTCTGTGGGTAAAATTAGTAATAGTTTTTCTCCCTCACTTTTCAAATGGACTTGGATGTTATGATTCACCGCTATTTCTGGTAACGGTGACTCCCTCGAATCGACATTGGCTTTCTCTGATGAGTCTACATCCACAACCTGAGAATTTGATAAATACTGGAGAACAGAATCTACCTCTGCTTCAGGCAGCACAGCATTTTCGTCTGTATTGGAAATAGGAGAATCTGTCTCCAGATCTGAGAGAACAGAGATTAACTCCAGATCTGAAACAGCTTTTTTTGACTCTAAATTGGGGATGGTAGAATCAGAACTCATGTAACACAACGACTACGATAGAAACCGACGAGCAATTATTTATATTATTAACATTATGCAACGACAGTCTTTAAAGTTGGAAATCTTTATCATTGAAGAATGAGACAACAGACAGGAATAATTTTTCCGCATCTCCCACTCCCTACCCCCTCTTTGTATTTTCAAGAGTACGCTCGTGCAATTAATTTTACTTTTTACTCGGCATTCTTTTGGCGACTTATACGTGTATAAACTGTTGCTAGAGCATCAGCATCACCGACGTTACCTGGAAATAAAACTACTGGTAAATTAGGATACTGAGTGTGCTTTGGGGAAGTGATGACTATGGAACAACCAGCTAAAATTTGACCGAGTAAACGTGCGGAAGTTAATGCCAACCCAGTACTCAAAACATCGTTTGAGGTAATACCACCCTTACTAATTAAGAAGCCGATATCAGATGGCAACCCTTGAACAATATCCATTAACAAGCTTGAAACCCTGACTCCAAATTCCAAGCGTGTTTCGACAGTCTCAAAAGTCAGTTCTTGGCGGCTGGTATAAACTACTGGTGTTTTCCCAGAGGTGTGTACTGCGTAAACTCTTTCGTTAACCTCTCTCAACAGTGTCGCGGATTGATTTGCGTTCTCGCTAACTAACGGCGCTACATCCACCTCAATCCCCACCGTACCTTCTGCTTGCAATAAAACTTCAAGTTGCTGAGTCGTCTTTTGGACATGAGAACCCACGATGACTGCACCGGGTTTACCTCCACGCACGTACTGTGACATTTTTTCTGGAGCGATCGGTTGCGGAGGTAATGCGGCTAAAGCTGTTAAGATGCTGGCTGCACTGCGAAACAGAAAGCGTTTTCCCAGACTCGCTGCTTTTAACACATCTTGGGCAAAGCGGTTAAGATCGGCTTGAGTTTCACCATCTACTACTGCACACTGGTTACCGCTAAGTTGTATTAAGCGATCCAAACTGCCTGCTCGAATATCGGCAAGTAAAAATCTTTCTACAGACTCGGCACAGATAAGTCCTTCAGTTTTTTCTTCTACATACTTGGGCAAGTAACTGTGATTGTAAGCAAAAACAGAATCACGAGCGAACTCAGTTTCATGCACTGGAGTTGAGACATTATCAACGATTAAGTAGTGTATGCTGTCGCGGCTAACACGTCCACCTTCAAAAAATGCTGGGACGAGAAAATGAGCATCAAATGGGCCGAGTTCTTGTGCAATGACATCAGTTTCAATGGGATAATGTCCCCGTAAAGTTGAATCAGAACGACTAACAACGAGAAAATCGTCAACTTTTTCAGCTTCTAACGCCACTTTCAGATTATGGCAAACTTCTCTAGTGACAGATGCTGCTAAATCCGGAGGAAGTGCTCTTGTATTCGTTAGCACAAAGAATATGGGTGATTCATCTTGCAAACCCGAGCGTAAGGTATCAACATCCCACCGCATCAGCAGCAAGCAACTATGGACTGTTTGAGAACCTGTTGGATCATCATCCAGGACGATTATTTTTGGTTTTGTAGTCATTTTATTAAAGGCGTGATTGTAATTTTCCGATTTGTGCTTCCACCGCAAAGGCTATCTGCAATGCTTGATTTAAGAGTTGAGCATACTCACCAGCGCGATCGCTCACTTGCAAGGTTTGCAAATTTGTCAAATTATTGGCAATTAAGTCTTGGTTATTAACACGTGACTTTTTATTATCCCGCAAAATTCGTTCTGTTTTCAAAGCTTGAACTAAATCTTCTCTAACAAGTTGCAAAGCCTCGACCACCATCTCTCTGTCGTGTATAATTTTTTCAGTTGCTTGCTGGTCGTGAATATCTACCTGTTGGATCACTCCATGATATTTCTCGGCTTCATTCAAAAGAGCTTTTAGCGTCTTGGGGAAAGTCAAACGCCGCCAAAGCGATCGCCCAGCTACCACCGCAACTAGGACTACAATGAATAAAATGATTCCCACCGTTGGAGAGGAACCCATTGTTGGCAGAATAATAAACGCATAAGCAACCCCGACAATGATTGCGGTTACAACAAACACTACCAGTAACTCCCCACGCAAAAACTTCATTCGCTGCTCGCGATTTTCCATCCTAGAAGATTGAGAGACTCGACCTGGCTTGAATCCAGTTAAGCGTCTCAGTTCTCCCTTCGTAATTTCCAAGCCTATCAAATCCGGCTGCACAGGTATAGACTCTCATTCAAGAGCTTGTCTATAGTATTTTATATAAAAGCATACAAATTTACAGCGGAAGTCAACAAAAACTTCCCATAGCAGTCCAATGCGTTACTTTGGGAAATTCTCTCTAATTCTTTACAGGAGCGTTGTTCTGTTCTCATTCTTCGGAGACGTTGCTTCATCCCCTGCATGAAAAGATAAGTCCCGCAGTATTAAAGTTCTATCTTCAGCTAAAACAGCTTCTACTTTGTGAGTATTCATCTTGTTACTCATATTTTTTTGATGGAAAGGGAGAAGAAAGTAGGGGTGTTCGCATGCAAGGCGTTCGCGATCGCGTAGCGTCTCCGAAGAATGAGAAGGGTACGGCTTTCCTCGCCTCTACCAAGGATAAGAACGAACGCATAATTAATTTTTACTTCCTTAGTCTATTTCTGAGACACAGATAACACATTTATGGTATTGTAGTAGTGTTTTCCGAAAAATGTTGGTTGCTGATATGAATCTAGTACACTCAAGAATTATCTATGGGTGGAGGGGATATTATTTTGCAATAATATGGATAATTTAACAATTTGGTACAGTCTGATAAAACTACCAAAGCCAATGTTTTGAGGCATTCTTAAAATAAGAGAGCACTAAATTAAACTAGCCTCGCAGCGTTGACTAAGTAAAGAGTTGGCTGATCGTAATTTTCCCAATTAAATAAATAAAAAGCTCATCCAAACTTATGCACAAGCAAAATTTTCTCATTAGCAAAAATTGGTTAACAAAGTTCGCTTGCTTTGTAGGAATTGCAGGTGTCACTACTCTTATCAGTGTTCCTGTCTTAGCTAAATTCTTTCCACGCTATGCTCTTTTTCAACCTTCTGCTTATAGCACCTATCCTTATCGCACCTCAGATAATAACATTGCTAGTACCCTAAGCGGGGATAGTAAATTTGCCAATCTGGCTGAGGAATTGAAACAAGCGCATCTTATGGAAACTCTGAAAAAACCAGGTAAATTCACAATTTTTGCACCAACCAATACTGCCTTCAACGCTTTATCGAAAGATACCTTCAAGCGCTACAGCGAATCAGACAATCGGCTGAGAGTGCTGAAATATCATCTGGTTGCTGGTGAAGTTACCAAACAGGATGTAGATAGAGGGACAATTGCAACTGTTGAAGGGACTCCAGTGAGAGTAACTGTCGATCAAGATACAGTGAAGTTAAATGATGCGATCACTCAGCATCCCTCAATCGTGACAAAGAATGGTGTCATTATTGAAATTGATAAAGTACTTCTACCTGTCTCTTATACACACT
>JAQYWN010000164.1 GCA_029379265.1 Rhizonema sp. NSF051 | reverse complement strand
ATCGAGAACAGAGTAATGGTAGATGCACCCTGATAACTTACTCCCCTAATTAGCTGTTGCTTGTTTGGGGACTTTTTATTTTCGAGAGATAAGCAGCTATTATCTCCGGAAAACACTGGTTGTATCGAGAACAGATTAATGGTAGATGGAAATTTGGATTTTTGAAAGATAAGCGGCTATGATATCCGGAGAGTACTGGTTTTATCTAACACATAATATTATGTAGATACACCTTAATAACTTACTCTCCTGATTAGCTGTCGCTTATTCATATATTTTTTATTGTCTAATCAAAATTTTCAAATATATCCGGAGAGTACTGGTTTGATCGAGAACAAACTAATGGTAGATGCACCCTGATAACTCACTCCCCTAATTGGCTGCCGCTTATTTGGGGATTTTCTATTCTTAAATCTGATTATCCAAATTTCTCCGGAACGTACTAGTTTTTAGCAGAATAACTTAATGGTAGATGCACCCTGATAACTCACTCCCCTAATTGGCTGCCGCTTGTTTGGGGATTTTTTACGGGGAAAATAAACCTCTGGCTTTGTTTATATAAGTTTTTATCCGGATTGTCGTGCGGAATTTAAGAAGAATGAATTGGTAGATGCACCCTGATAACTCACTCCCCTGATTGGCAAAAGCCTATTAGGGGTTTACTCTAAATTAACTTTAACACATTTGATCGGGCTTGAAAGATTCTCTAGCTCTGAATTTACTGTCTGAAGTATGATTTTTGTCTGTATCTAGAGCGACACTCAAGGGCAGTGTTGAGCTTCGCGCTATGCCTGCTCGATTTTTTCAGCTAGAAGCGATCGCCTCAAAAGATTTTACTTCTAACACAGAGCCAATCATAGCGGCTGTCATGACATCTTCCCGCACCTGCCCTGTGACTTTTACCTTTTGCCCTGATTTAAGTAAATTTTTGTCAGCCCCTCTAAGAATCTCGTAGGTAACGCCCTCGTCAGAAACTAACGCCCATGCCCCAGTCCCTATATTGCGGTGTTCAATAGTCCCTGTCACTGTAATGCTCATATTGTATATGTGGTGGGTAGTGGATAGTGGATAGTTAATTTTAACTATCTCAGGCAGAAGTCCCACACTCTATCCGCAAATCGGATGAGTGCTGGGATGAATGACTGGGAGATGACGAAAACATCCCCGAATAATAATAACCACAGGTCCTTCAAGAGAGTGGGATGTTTGAGGAATCTCCTCTTTCTGGGCTAACATGGAAGAGTAATAAACAAGCCGTGAAGTCTGCCGGGCGGAAGATTCCGGTAGGCTCGCTTCGCGAAATTGCTATTTATTACGCTGCACCTTGACTACCGTTGATATGGGGTTGCAGACAGAAGTGATTAGTTATGCGCGAACTGCCTTCTGTGCGTAAAATCTTTGAGGAACATAGGTAGATTTGGTTTCTTGTAAGCCGAGAGTGGGCTTGGTAGTTTTGCTCACTATAAAAAAAAGCGTGACTGGGAAAAATTTTGAGTACCACAAACGAAATTATGGAGTAACCAGAAGCTCACACCGTATTGCTTGCAATCGGTGTGAGTACTTCACTAAATCACAATTAACCACTATTCATTAACTAATAACTAGGCAACTTCTTCGTTTTTCAATGATAAACGGACAAGTCCATAACAGAGTAGGGCATTGGCAATCAAGAACAGGCGGGATAAGTTACCACTTCCCAATCCCCAGACATCGGGATGTACGACTGTACTCACCGCTAAACATGATGCTATACCCAATGATGAACCGATCGCAAACCACTTCCAATTAGGATGTCCCAGCAGTAATCCCATTAAAACAATCGGAATCAGTACGCTGGCAAACAGAGGATTAAATGCATAAGTTCCTTGAAGTGCGTTACCAAGTTCGGGTATTGAACTACCCAAAAGTCGGAAAGGCCATTGAGGAAGATCAAAGATATAGAATCCCTTCAAGAAGAATAAGCCAGAACTACCAGCAGTTAAGCCACTAAATAACGTCCAACTCCAAGTGAAGGGGAAGTAAACCCTTAAAAACCAAGCTAGTAGATAGGAACCAAAAACCATCAAAAGCTTCGGTACTAAGGCGATAACACCACCATCAATCCAAAAGCCAGGATTGAGATAACCGCTATCCCGCAGCCAACGGAAGAAGTCTTGAAAACTGATTTGCCCTTGAGCTGCACGTTGCACTGCAGCATCTGCATTGAGTTGTCCGGCACCATAGTAGTTCAACCCATCATCCTTGACAATTCGTGAAGATTGTTTAAGGATGTTGAGGACTTCATCTGGATCAGTCACGCCAGTCGCTTCGATTAATGCCGCGACACCAGCAACGTGAGGGGCTGCCATACTTGTTCCTTGGAAGGCACGAAACACCCCTGCGCCATTGTTTTCCGGATCTATGGTTTCTTGCAGAATTTGACCAGCTTCACTACCACCAGGAGCGGAAATATCTATGCCTGCCCCATAGTTAGAATAACTGGCTCTTTCTCCATCTGGGCCTAGGGCTGAAACCCCTATAACGTGAGGATATCGTGCTGGATAGGAAACAGAATTCTGGTTTTCGTTTCCGGCTGCAGCGATAATGACTACGCCTTTTTGGTGGGCATAATCAATTGCCTGTTTCATCAATTGGCTTTCACCGCCACCACCCAAGCTCATATTAATCACGTTTGCGCCTTTATCGGCAGCAAATTTAATTGCTTCTGCAATATCGGCAACGGTACCGCCGCCATATTCATTCAATACCTTTAAAGGCATCAAGCTGGCTTCATAGGCAATTCCAGCTACACCATAGCCATTGTTGGTGGCTTGAGCGATGGTGCCTGCAACGTGGGTTCCGTGTCCGAAGTCATCTGTCGCTTCAACGCGATCGTTCACAAAGTCGTAGCCTGGGACAAATTTTGTCTCTACCAAGTCACGCACGCGAGTAATGCCAGTGTCAATCACGGCAACTGTAATGCCTTTGCCTTTAGTTTTGTCCCATGCTCCCATAATGCCGATATTGTGCAGATTCCATTGCTTGCTGTAGAATGGATCGTTGGGACCTTTAAGAGCCGGGGTGGCTTCATCATCTTTTGGCTGTAACAGTTCTCCTAGCCAAGACCCTTGTGGCTCTTTCGGAAGTTTGTAGATGTAATTTGGCTCAATAATGTCCATCGCCGAAGCTAACTTGGACTTTCGTAATTCTTTCAGGCGCTGGCGATCGCCCTTGATAACATACACGCGATCCTTCTCGGCGAGTTTATTATCGAGGTGGGGCGTAACACTATATTTCTGAGCGATTTCTTGCAAATCCTGTTGCAATACATCTTGGGGAAGGGTTTGTTTAAAATCGAGTACAATCGACTCAAAATTCCCTTTAGCTGCGAGTCCCTGAAAATTAATAAAAGTAAACAGAGCAGCACTTAGCCCAATGATAAACAAGCACGATATTATAAACTTTCTCATATACAACCTATCATGACTCTTTGCCTGTTGCTCACTACGATAACTCATCTACATCGCGAATTGTTTGACTTTGCACGATAGTTAAAAACAAGAGGATAGGGATAATGGAAAAGGTGGGGAAGCTGGAGGATAAGGAAGAAACTTTCTTCATCTCCCCACTTCCTTCTTGTTTAACGGGTCTTAATTATGGTACATGGTCTTTTATGGTTGCCCTTGTTAGCAGCCTTTATCGGGTTGGCTTGGCAAGGTTCAAAAGAGTATCGAAAAGTCGAATCCTATCGCACTTGGGCTCTTCAGTTTGAAAAAGCCAAGTATGATATTTACGCTGTTTTAGGTCAAAAAGGTAACGACATAACCTGGGGAAAACCTACACCTAAGGGCCCAGTGAATCTAGAAACATTTTCTCTAAATCCGCTTACAAATATCCGTCTAGTGGTAGATGATAAACCAATAGACATGGAGAAACTACCGGAAAAAGGTCGTACTATAGAATTGGAGTTTGTATTTCCCGCAACCAGTTCAGTACGTATTCCTTTTACAGAAATTCCTTTAGCCGCACAATGGGGCAAGTATTTGCAATCATTAAAGGTTTAGAAGTTCATTGTTTGTGATGCCTTAGCATATCGGTAACTTTTGCCGAATCGGAATTGCGATCGCAAAATCGGCTCCCCTTTGAGGAAATGAAATACACTGTAATGACCCTCGATGTTGTTCGGTCACAATTTGGTAACTGATAGATAGACCCATTCCAGTACCTTGACCGACAGGTTTAGTTGTATAAAATGGGTCAAATAACCGCTGTCGCACTTGTTCTGACATACCTGGACCATTATCAGCTATCCAAATGACAACCTGTTCAGAAGATAGCATTTCAGTACGGATACAAATGATAGGTAATTGGGAATTGAAATTCTCTTCAAGATTACCTTGTTCCAAAGCATCTATAGCATTTGCCAAAATATTCACAAATGCTTGATTGAGTTGTCCTGGATAGCACTCAACTAAAGGTAAATTACCATATTCTTTAATAACTTTAATTTCTGGATGATTGGGTTTGGGTTTGAGACGATGTTCCAGAAGCATTAAGGTATTGTCGATAGCTTCATGGATGTTAGCGTCCTTTAACTCAGCTTGATCAAGGTGCGAAAAGGTACGTAGAGAAGTCACAATTTCGCGAATGCGGGTTGTGCCAGTTTTCATAGAGGAGTAGAGTTTTGGAAGATCTTGCAATAGAAAATTGAGGTCAACAGCTTCTGCTTGCTCCTGAATTTCCGGATCGGGATTGGGATAGTGTTTTTGATAAAGATGAATTAAATTCAGCAAATCTTGGGTATAATCGTTAGCGTGGCAAATATTACCGTAGATGAAGCTCACAGGATTATTAATTTCGTGGGCAACTCCAGCCACCAGTTGACAGAGAGAGGTCATTTTTTCAGTCTGGATCAACCGGGATTGAGTGCGTTGGAGTGAATTGAGGGCTTGCTCTAATTCTAGTGCTTGCTGTCTGAGTTGAATTGACGATTGCCCTATAGCAACTTCAGCTTGTTTGCGTTCAGTAATATCCCGCATAACGCCCTGAAAACCAACAACCTGACTATCAGCATCTTTGATGGGTGAAATGTTAGATGTTATCCAGCAAAAACTGTCATCTTTCCTTTTCATTCTGACTTCAAGTCCAGCCTGCTTTTCACCTGTTTCACAAATATGCTGGAGAAAGCCAGTACAGGCTGATAAATCATCAGGATGAAGCAGGGATAATAATGACTGTTCCTTGAATGCTGATAAGTCATACCCAAACATATCCGTGAAGTTGGGGGAGAGATAAGTAAATTTTCCTTCTATTGAAAGAGAGTAAATCACATCATGAGCATTTTCCACTAAGTTGCGGAACTTCGCTTCACTTTCAGCTAGAGCAACTTCAGCTTTTCGATGATCGCTAATGTCTTCATAGCAACCAAATACTCCTATCACTTCACCAAATTCGTTATGAAGGGGAGTTTTGCTTGTTTTCAGCCACAAATAAGTCCCATCTTCTCTTTGTTGCAGTTCTTCATAGTTGATTTTCGAGTAATTGTTTTCAATGGTAGCGATATCATCAGCCCGGTAGAGATGGGCTATTTCTTTCCAAGCAAGCTCAAAATCATCTTTCCCAATAATTTCTTCTGGTGACTCTAGCCCAGCATCCTGTGCTAATAATTTATTACACCCTAAATACTTGAAATTCTTGTCTTTCCAAAAAACTCTTTGGGGTAAGGTATCAAAAATTAATTGCAGGAGTTGTTGACTTCGCCTTAATTCATTTTCTACTTGTTGCCGTTCGCAAATCTCCTGTTGCAACTGAGCAGTGCGTTCGATGACTTTATTGTCTAGTAAGGAAGCCACTTTTTCTAGAGCTAATTGTGCTTCTTTGCGATCGCTCACATCTATCAGCAGTCCATCCCAAACAATTGCTCCAGACTGCTCTAACTCTGGGCGGGAAATGCCCCGTATCCACTTCCACTGTCCTGATTTAGAGGCTATCCGCCCCTCCCAATCCCACTTTTGTAAGGTTTGGGCAGAGATTGCTACAGAATCTAAAAAGGCTTGGGACTCATCTGGATGTACTGAGTCCATGAGTAACGTCCCATTCTGTTGGGCTTCTTCTGGCTCAATGCCATACAATTCTCGACAGCCTTCAGAGAGGTAGGTGAAAGACTGAGTTCCATCTGGTTCCAAGCGAAATTGGTAAATTGTGCCCGGTACATTCGCAACCAACTTTTTGTAGCGTGCTTCATTGCTACTGAGTGCAAGTTCCATCTCTTTGCGAACGGTGATGTCTTCCACCATTGAGATCGCTCCGGTAACTTTGCCCTTCATATCAACTAGAGCTATATTATACCATTGACAAGTAATAATTTTACCGTCTTTTGTCAAATTCTCATTAGTACTACGAATTCCGCCATTTTTTCCAAGCAATGCTGTTAAAATTTGATTGACATGCTCTCTAGCAGTTTCGGGTACTAATTTTGCCCCATGTTTACCGAGTACTTCGCACCTACTGTAACCAAAAATAGCCTCAGCTGAGGGATTCCAATCTGTTACTTCAAATGCCGTATTCCATGTAATCACAGCTAGTGGATGGCGTTGAACTAAAAATGAAAACTGATGCTGGGACTCTCTTAATGCTTGCTGTGTTTGTCGAAAGTTTATCCAAAGCGCATATTGCTCTTTGATTGAACGACTTGCAGCTGAGAGAGCTTTTTCCAGTTGTTGAACCCGTTGGCGTAGAGTCACTAACTCTTGTTGCATTGTTTTATAAAAGTATTTATTTATACTATTCAATATAATGTTTCTCGTTTAAGTCACATACGTAATACCCTCACCGTTCTAAGCAGCAAACTCCTTTCTCCAACGTGGGTTCCAGGGCACATGAAGAAGGGAAGAGTGTATGAGATCTAATTGAGAACAGCTATATTGTTTAGCACAGTCTTTTGAGAAAACTATTCCTAAAAATATAATTCCCAACACGGTTATACATTTAACATGAGTTTTATTAATCACAATTCGCAGTTGGAGATCGTTTAATCAGGTTCGGAGAAACCCGTTTTCTGGGCTAAAGCCGCTCCAAACCGTATTGGAAGATCCGAGACGAATTGTTCATTATAGAAAAATACCTATGAACGCCGAAACAAGATCAGAGGTACCTGTTGCTTTAACCATTGCTGGTTCTGATAGTGGTGGCGGTGCGGGAATTCAAGCCGATCTTCGCACCTTTGCCTTTCACAAAGTCCACGGTACGAGTGCCATCACTTGCGTCACAGCGCAAAATACTTTAGAGGTGAAGCGGGTTGATGCCATGCCAAGAGAAGCTGTTGTCGCGCAAATACAAACAGTGTTTGAGGACATCGGCGTACAAGCAGTGAAAACGGGAATGTTACTCAACCAGGAAATTATTGCTGCTGTCGCTCAACAGGTAGAGGCTTTACAAATTCATCACCTAGTCGTCGATCCGGTGATGGTATCCCGCACGGGAATGCAATTGATTGACGATAATGCTGTGAAGATTCTTCGCCATGCGCTGATTCCTAAAGCTGCGATCGTCACTCCAAATATCTACGAAGCTCAGATTTTAAGCGGGTTACAAATACACTCTTTAGATGATATGAGAGCCGCAGCTGAAATCATTCACCGCACAGGAGGTGCAAAGACTGTTTTGATTAAGGGTGGAGGTATGCAAGGAAGTTTGCGTGGTGTCGATATATGGTTCGATGGGCACAAGCAGGAAACTTTGAAAATAAAACAAGTCGAGACAAAAAATACTCACGGTACTGGTTGTACGTTATCAGCTGCGATCACAGCCAACCTCGCACTCGGAAAGAATTTGGACACATCTGTGCGACAGGCAAAGGAGTATGTTACAACTGCACTTTCTTACTCTCTAAATATTGGCAAAGGGCAAGGTCCTGTTGGACACTTTTTTCCATTATTTGAAGAATAACACAGAATGCAATTATGGAAATCTCGTTAGTATGAGGTACACCTAATTTTTGTGTTCTTTCTGAGTCCAAATTGTTGGCTAAAAAAAACTATACCTGTGAAGTGTTTTTCTACTATTATTCATGGGCATAGTTATAAAGGTGTTGATTTCTCAAATTGTATTCTACTTTTACTCAACCAATGAGAACAATCACAGATTCGGTTAACACTTATACATCAACAGTAGGTACTCAAGCTCAATCAGCTTCTGTACCAATCTCTGTATTTCGCGACTTAGCAGCCGAGTTGCAAGTAACACATGCAACAATCAATGCGCTGACTACTCAAAATCAACAACTTGCCCAAGAAAACCAATTCCTCCGTCAGGAGATTACCAAAGTCGTTCAGTCAACTGTTCACCTACAAAACTTGGTTGATTCCTTTGCGTCCACTCGTTACAATCAAATTCCCCACCCTTCTCCCTACATAATCAATGAAACGTACTCTTCAGTCACTGAAGCCGATCCATTTCACCAAACTCCTGATCCAAGCGCATCCTTTGTTCCCCCTTTCCCAATGAGCGAAATTTCCAATTCCATACCAGAACCTATTTTTATAGAAGAGGAAGAGGTAGAATATTATACCTCGACTACAGCAGAGGCGGCAACAGTGAGTACTTGGTGGTTAATTCTCGCCATCTTGCTCATTATACTTATGGGTTTTGGCACTGGGTATTTAATTGTGCGCCCCTTCTTTCAACATCACAATCATTAAATTTGGTCAGGTGCTTACACACTGATTACACTTTTTGTAATTATTTTAGTCATTGACGAACTGTCTTAATGACAGTTGGTGGTAAACTTTGAAAATAACGAAGGACATGAATAAAGGTATATTCAATTGTGATTGTTGTAATGACAAGCAAGATATACTTTGCAGTGTACTCATAGACAGAGAAGAGGATTCGAGTTGGAACATCTTACTCGAATTCATAGCAAGGCTTGCGCCACATAGACTTATGGAAGTCTGCGGGGTGGTAGGAATTATCTTAGCAATTAACACATTTACACAAGTTTAGTAGAGGAGCTAAAAAAAAATGAAAAAAGTAGAGGCTATTATCCGCCCCTTTAAGCTTGATGAAGTGAAAATTGCCTTAGTCAACTCTGGTATTGTTGGTATGACCGTTTCTGAGGTTCGGGGTTTTGGACGACAAAAAGGTCAAACTGAACGCTATCGTGGTTCTGAGTACACTGTTGAGTTTCTCCAAAAACTTAAATTAGAAATTGTTGTAGAAGACAATCAGGTTGATATGGTAGTGGATAAAATTATCGCTGCTGCCCGTACTGGTGAAATCGGTGATGGGAAAATTTTTATTTCCCCAGTAGAACAAGTTGTGCGAATTCGTACTGGAGAAAAAAATACAGAGGCGGTTTAACAAAGCTGTGGAGTAGAGACGTGCCATGGCGCGTCTCTAAAGTTAGATGTAAAAACTTCTGATTACTACCTGATTCCTTCTAATTCTTGAAGAAGAGAAGCAAAAGCCTTACCGCGATGACTGATGGAGCGCTTCAAATCTGGTGTCATCTCCGCGAAGGTTAATTCCTTTTCTGGAACATAAAAAATAGGATCGTAGCCGAATCCTCCGTTACCACGAGGTGTATAAAGAATTTCACCACGACAAATACCTTCTGATTGTAGAGCGATCGCACCATCAGGACGAGCGATCGCCACTGCACAAGCAAATTGTGCCCCTCGATTCGCTTCGTCACCCAATTCCCTCAACAATCGAGCAATACGTTCGGGATCGGTTTTGCCGTAACGTGCAGAATAAACTCCAGGTACGCCATTCAAGGCATCGACTTGCAAACCAGAATCATCAGCGATCGCCCAATTTCCCGTTGCCAATGCGACTTGAGAGGCTTTCAAACAAGCATTGGCGGCAAAAGTCTCGCCTGTTTCTTCAATGTCCAATTCTTCAGGTTTCAGGGTTAATTCCCAATCAGAATCTGCCAGATAAGCTTGCATTTCCCGCAACTTGCCTGGGTTTCCCGTGGCTACTACTAATTTTGTCATGATTCGTTCGTTGTTAATTGTTAATTGTCTTTTATTAAACAATCAACAATCAACTAATTCTATTCTGCCCACTGTTTTGCCCAAGCGAGAGTTTGATGCACTTGCTCGAGAGTAGGAGCTTCGCAGTACAGACGTAAAACTGGTTCGGTACCACTGAAACGAATCATTAACCAACTGCCGTCAGCTAAGCGATATTTGTAGCCGTCGATAGTTTGGCAATCAACGACTGATTTGCCAGCAATTTCTGTGAGGGGTTGGGTTTGCAGTTGTTGTAAAAGACGCGATCGCACTTCCATACTTGCTAAAGGTAAATCGATGCGATCATATGCGGAGGTGAAATCTGTGGAAATTTGCAAGTGACGATAATAGTCACCTAAATCCATTCCGGATTCAGTTATTGCTTCTAGTACGTACAATGCCGACAGCAGTGCGTCTCTTTCGGGAATATGGCTTCCATAACCAATTCCGCCAGACTCTTCGCCTCCCAGCAAGACTTTAGCGACTAACATGCGATCAGCAATGTACTTATAACCAACGGCTGTCTCAAACAGTGGGAGTTTATGTAGTGCGGCGATGCGGGGAATGATATCGGAACCACTGACTGTTTTGACGATTTCACCAGTAAAGTCACGTCTTCGGGTTAGGTGATCGATCAGTATTGGGATTAAAATTTGCGAACTGAGGAAATTGCCTTCTCCGTCTACAGAGGCGATGCGATCGCTGTCTCCGTCAAATACCAATCCTACAGCTAAACCGCCTGGATTCTTTTCTCTATGAATCCGCATCACTTCAAATAGATGCGAAAGATACTTTGCTAAAGGTTCTGGTGCACCGCCACCAAATAGGGGATCGCGATTGCTGTTAATCTCGATGACATCATTACCTAAAAGCATCGCTAACCCACCAGCTGCCGCACCATGCATGACATCAGCAAATACCGTTAGTTTGCCTGCTTGCATGGCGTCGCGAATTTTACCAATGTTCACCTTGCGGGATAGGGCTTCACAATAACTGTGCCAGGGGTTGAATTTTTCTATCTTGCCTGGAGTTGACGCAGTGGGTATTTTCTCAGTTAAAAGTGCTTCTATTTGCTGGGTAACTTCCGGCGGTACGGACCCACCAAAAGCACCTTTAACTTTTAGTCCTAAGTATTTACCCGGATTGTGACTGGCAGTAATCACCAATGCGCCCAAGGCATTATGTTGTTTAGCCGCCCAACTGAAAGCTGGTGTGGGGGCATAAGTTTCGCTTAGTAAAACATCAAATCCTGCGGCAGAGACGACTTCGGCAACCTTATCTGCGAAATCTTCTGCCATAAATCGGCGATCGTACCCCACAACAATCGTACGATTACCGACTTCTCCATAAGTATCAAATAACACTTGAGCGGCGATTGGCGCTACTAAGGCTAGACGTTCAAAGGTGAACTCATCGCCAATCACGCCCCGCCAGCCGTCCGTACCAAACTTAATTGAGTTAGTTGCAACTGGCATTGAGGTATCCTTACTTACTAACAACGGATTCTAGCATTTACATAGAATATCCGGTAAAAAAAGCTTCGTGTATAAAAAATTAATGCTTCAGAAGGCAGAAGAACAAAGGTCGTAACGCTGAATTTAACGCACGCTTAAAAACCAGTCATTCACTACCAATTTCAAAAATGTTTGTAACATATGAACTTATCGTAAGGGCGAACAGCCGTGACTTACAATGTGGCGTATTATCATGTCCGTTTAATGAGTTATGATTCCCGTAGATACTGTACCCCACCAAGAGCGAGATACGCTCTTGGTGGAGAGTGGCTTTAGCTCTGCACGCAACACTTTGTTCACTATTTGTTGTATAGCATAAAAAGTTACAAATGATATAGAAATGATATTTCGTAACAATTAACTAAGTTATTAACCTCAAAGACCTATTC
>JAQYWN010000014.1 GCA_029379265.1 Rhizonema sp. NSF051 | reverse complement strand
CAACTGTACACATCTCTTAAAATTACTTTGCCTTTCGCTGCTCTAAGCCTAAGTGCCAATAAGCTGTCGTCTTTCTCACTTTATTGAAAAAACAAAGTCATAACGACTACAATAATTTTATTTAGCTGTGTAGTTCATGCCTAATTGGCTGAACAAAAATTGCAGGGTTTTAGTAAATTGATAGAGGAAGCACCCACTATGGCTGAACACAAAACGTTGACAACCGCTGAAGGCATTCCTGTTGCCGATAACCAGAATTCTTTGACAGCAGGCGATCGCATTTGTCAGGGGAAATGTGCTGATAAATTCAGGATAATGGCAGTATTCGCATTGAAAACTAGGCTAAAAACTAGAGGAGCGATCGCATTCAAATTTCAGATAGTTAATAGATGATACTTGCGAATCTCCTCAAGAGAAATCAAATGGTTAGCCGTCGGAATTACTGTTATGTGGGTTTCGTCGGCACTTTGTGTTTTTTACGCAGATGACCACGTTTTTTACAAAACTTTACCTTCTCGCCTGCTTTGCGAGATTTCATTGATTTATTGAGGATTAAGCAAGTCGCCGTGAATAATTAAAGGTTTGTAGTCAGCGCTGTCTTAGCTGACTACGAGCCAATGAGCAATAACTTCACATTTCTTTACATAGTTGGGTTTATGATCGCCTACTTATTTAAGCCCATCAAAAGAATCGATAATTTGTTGGGTAGGTTTTTTCTATCTCGTTGGGTCGGTATTTTGTACGCATGTGAATAAAAATGCTCTAATCTTGTAACTTGCAAAATATCAAGCAGTCATCTACGATCAAGATCGGGGTAAGTTTAGGTGATATCTGTCGTCGATGCGAGAACAGTTAGAAGAACGAGTCGCTCTGCTAGAGGCTGAAGTTGCACGACTCAAAGCTACTACCCAAACTCGCATCCGGCGAGATACAGATGAAAAATGCTCATAAATATGTAGCAATAGGAGAATACCCTAAATGTTTTTCTATGCCTAGACAATCCATTCCCCGTATAGAATATCTCAGAGTCAAAAACTATCGAGCGCTGTGTGACCTAGAACTCAAAGGAATTACGCCCCTCACTGTCTTCTTAGGACCTAATGGTAGTGGGAAATCAACTATTTTTGATGTTTTCGCCTTTTTATCAGAATGCTTTACAGTCGGTTTGCGCAAAGCGTGGGACAGACGCGGACGCTTTAGAGAACTGCGGACACGAGGTGCAGATGGACCGATTGTAATTGAATTAAAATATCGTGAAAAGCCAGATTTACCTATCATCACCTATCATCTGGCTATTGAAGAAGGACCAAAAGGACCGCAAGTGGCAGAAGAATGGTTGCAGTGGAGAAGAGGTCAAACTGGCAAACCCTTTAAATTTCTCGACTTTCAAGAAGGTTCAGGAAAAGTCATTACAGGCGAAAAGCCAGACGAACAAGACGAGAGAGTATTTGAACAACTAAACTCCTCTGAATTACTTGCTGTAAGTACTTTAGGACAATTTTCTAAACATCCTCGTGTTAGTGCATTACGCAATTTTATTAGTGGCTGGTATCTTTCCTATTTAAGCGCAGACAACACCCGCAGTGTTCCAGAAGCAGGACCCCAGGAAAGATTATCACCTACAGGAGATAATTTACCTAATGTCATTCAATATCTCAAAGAACAACATCCTGAACGGTTACAACAAATTCTTAATAATTTATCCTGTCGTGTTCCTCGCTTAGAAAGAGTAGATGCAGAAATGATGCAGGATGGGCGGTTATTGCTGCAAATTAAAGATGCTCCTTTTCAGCAACCCATACTTGCTAAATTCGCTTCAGATGGTACACTCAAAATGTTAGCATATCTCTCTGTATTATATGACCCAGATCCACCGCTACTTATAGGAATTGAAGAACCTGAAAATTACCTACATCCTGGTTTATTGCCAGAATTAGCAGAGGAATGTCGTGCAGCTTCAGCTAATACTCAATTAATGGTAACAACTCATTCACCTTTTTTCGTTAATGCTCTCAAACCAGAAGAGGTTTGGGTACTTTACCGGGATGAGCAAGGTTATACACAAGCTAAACGCACTGCTGATATGCAGGGAATTAGATATTTTATGGAACATGGAGCTACTTTAGGTTCTTTATGGATGGAAGACTATTTTGAAGTCGGTAATCCTCTAATTAACTCTGGTGGACCGAAGAGAAATATACCTGAAAAAAAGTAGGAGTAGACAAACTTGCACATTGAGTTTTTAGTAGAGGAATTATCAATGAAAGAAGCTCTCCGAAATTTAATACCTAAAATTTTAGGAGAAAATATCACTTTTGATATTCACCCTTACCAAGGTAAAAACAATTTACTTTCTAAATTACCTTACCGTTTGAGAGGATATAAATCTTGGCTACCAGACGAAGACCGAATTGTAATTTTAGTTGATGAAGATCGGGAAGATTGTAAATTATTAAAGGAAAAATTAGAAACAATCGCTATTGATGCAGGCTTTAGTACTAAAGCATCGGTCGGTATAAAGCAGAAATTTCAAGTTCTCAATAGAATAGCAATTGAAGAACTAGAAGCTTGGTTTTTTGGAGATATACATGCTCTTATCAATGCTTATCCTGGAGTATCACCTAATCTAGAAAATCAGGCAAAATACCGTGACCCAGACGCGATTACAGGTGGTACTTGGGAAGCTTTAGAAAAAGTGCTCCAGAGGGCTGGGCATCATAAAGGAGGTCTAGAAAAGACAAGAGCAGCACGGGAAATCTCGCAACATATGAACCCATCCAACAATCGCTCTAAAAGTTTTCAAGTGTTCTACGATGGCTTATTAAAAATAATGCCATAAGCAATATAGCAGAATTTATCGTCGAAGAAGCTACGCGTGAATGGTTTGAAAGCTTAGAATGCAATAGCTTTGCCTGGTTGAAATTAGGCAGAGCTAAATCCCATTTGTTCTGCTCAAAGTAAAGATTACCCCGATTTTTGTAAGCATCAGCAAACTCTGGATTAAGAGCGCTTGTTATGCGAAAAGATAGGTCAGGGTGCAATACTGCGTAGGTTTTGGAAATAAAGTAGCCTCACACTCTCAGTATCGTTGTCTATGATGACCAAAAAGTGCAAAACCTACGCAGTATTGCGTCAGGGTGGACTTATTCACCAGAGTTATCCCTCTTTTCTGGTCTTTTTTAAGCTAGGTATATTTCTAAATGATTGACCTCACAACTCCTCCATCGACACGCAATGCTGCACCATTAGTAGCTGAGGAGAGGGGACTACAGACGTAAACTACCATTGCGGCGACTTCCTCAGGAGTCGCAAAACGCTTGATGAGTGAAGTTGGACGCACCGTTTGGAAAAATTCTGTTTCTACTTGCGCGACATCAACACTACGTTCCTTCGCCATTTGTTGAATAAACTCTTCCACACCATCTGATCGGGTTGGTCCTGGTAACACTGAGTTTACAGTTACGCCAGTACCAGCAGTCATCTCTGCTAAACCTCTGGCGATCGCTAGTTGAGCTGTCTTAGTCATTCCATAGTGAATCATTTCTACAGGAATTTGCACTGCTGACTCACTGGAGATAAAAATTATCCGTCCCCAATTTTGTTCGATCATGTTTGGGAGATAGTGGCGACTCAACCTCACACCACTAAGAACATTGGTTTCAAAGATTCTTAGCCAGTCTTCATCAGAAATCTTTGAGAATACCTTAGGCTCATAAATACCTAAGTTGTTTACCAAAATATCAACTCTCGGAACCTTCTTAAAGAGTTGTTCTGCACCTTCAGAGGTACTCAAGTCCGCAGTGATTCCCGAAATTTTCGCGTGAGGATAGCTTTTTTGGATCTTCTCAACGGCTTGTGTCACTCGCTGTTCGGAACGACCATTGATGATCACTGATGCTCCTTCTTCAGCCAGAGACTGTGCGATTGCCAACCCAATACCTACAGTTGAACCACTCACTAACGCTGACTTATCGGATAACTTTAAATCCATTGCACGTTTCCTTTAAGATAAAATAACTAGTGCTTCATCTCATTAAACATGAAGAGTGTGAAGACGCGCTATAGCGCGTCTCTACATAATATTTCGGAAAGTTCGATCAGCAGCACTTTATTGCTTGAAGATGAGGAATTTTTCGTTCCCTATAAACTCCTTCACAAGCCTTATAGGAAAACTTGTCTGAACACAATTACGAATTATTGTGACACCCTTATACCTTAGTCTGAGACAAAAATGGATAGTCAATGTATCCCTTATCAGTACCACCATAGAAGGTTGCGGGATCTGGTTGATTTAAAGGTGCATTTAACTCAAAGCGTTTTGGTAAATCGGGATTGGCGATAAACAGCTTGCCAAAGGAAACTAAATCTGCATCGCCCTTCGCAAGAATTGCATTTGCTTTTGCTTGGTCGTAGTCCCAATTCACCATCAACGTACCTTGATACATTGGACGAAAATAGTTAGTAGGAATAGGGTTTCCGCCGTGTCTGAGGTCGGCTTCACTCGGTTCTAGCAAGTGTAGGTAAGCCAAATCAAATTGATTCAGCGCCATTCCTGTATAACCAAAGGTCTCTTGAGGATAAGAGTCATGCATATCGTTGTACGTCCCACTGGGAGAAAGACGTACACCTACCCGTTTTGCACCCCACACATCAATAACCGCCTCTGTTATTTCTAGCAGCAGTCGGGCGCGATTCTCAATCGAACCTCCATACTTATCCGTGCGTTGATTCGTACCATCACGTAGAAACTGGTCAATTAAGTAACCATTAGCACTATGAATCTCCACTCCATCAAATCCAGCTTCTAGGGCATTTTCTGCCCCTTTGCGGAACTGTTCCACAATTCCTGGAATTTCTGATGTGTCCAAAGCACGCGGAGTTACAAAGGGTTTCATTCCCTCATAGGTCATTGCTTCTCCACTGGGTTTAATGGCAGAAGGTGCGACGGGTAAAGCTCCCTCCGGTTGCAGATCTGGATGGGAAATGCGTCCTACATGCCATAATTGCAGGAAAATTCTCCCTCCTTCTCTATGCACTGCATCCGTCACCAACTTCCAACCAGCTATCTGTTCTGGCGAATGAATGCCTGGTGTATTCGGATAACCCAAGCCTTGAGGAGAAACCTGTGTGGCTTCTGTAATAATTAGTCCGGCTGTTGCACGTTGGACGTAATACGTGACGTTAAGTTGGTACGGCACGTTTCCTTCACCTGCACGATTGCGAGTTAACGGAGCCATAATCGTGCGGTTTGGCAATTTGAGGTTCCCTAACTGATAGGGAAACAGTAAATTAATTTCAGAATTCATAAACAAATTGGGAATTAGGAGGCAAGAGAGGCGCGGAGTTAATAATTCTCACAAGCTATTCTTATCCGCTATCTCCCCTGCCTTCTCCTCTTTACATATACTGTGTTAGAGTTTTAATTAAGGTTGTCTTTGGAACTGCACCCACAACTGTATCTACTTGCCGACCACCCTTAAACACGATCAGTGTGGGAATGCTACGGATTCCGTAACGGCTAGCAACAGTTGGATTTTCATCAGTGTTAAGCTTCACAACTTTCACCTGTCCTTGGTATTCAGTCGCCACCTCATCTACCACAGGAGCTACCATGCGACAGGGACCACACCACGGTGCCCAAAAATCGACCAACACGGGAACTTCACTCTCGAGAACTTCTTGGTTAAATGTGGCTTCTGTCACAGTTGTAATTGATGACATACTCGCCCTCCTCATATAATGTTCTATATTTCGATATAATCGAATAAATAAAATATAACCTATTCTATGAGATAATGCAAGTATGAAATTCCTCTATCACCCAGACCGAAAACATATATCTTTAGCAGGAGTGCTATATGCCATGGGCGATCCTGTAAGGTTAGAGATGGTGCGGCGGCTGGCGACCATTGGGGAACACTGCTGTGCCGATTTTGATTTTGCGATCGCAAAGTCCACCATGTCAAATCACTTCAAGATTCTGCGAGAGACGGGCGTTATCTCGACTCGTAAGGAAGGAACACTACATATTAATATATTACGTCAAGACGATTTAGATGCGCTATTTCCTGGGTTGCTAGATGCTGTATTGCGATCAGCTCAACCATTGATATGTAAAGAAAAAGAACACATAACCTAGAACACCTTCTCCGAAGCTGAGGGAAAGTGCCCGCTGTTAGCAGGTGGGCTTGGGACTCAAATATAAATGATATTTGATTAAATGATTGACATCTCCCTCGGTTGAAACACGGGGAATTCTAAGAAACCTCCTGCTATATTTTGATAGAAATTAAGCACTGTATGAATCAACAGAAATTTCGGGAGAGAGTACTTGGGGATTATGGTGCCAGTACTTTAGAAACAGAAGAGTTACTTGCATACAATCAAAATGTCTTTGGGAGCAGCTGTTTAAAACTCCCTGTCAAGTTTCCACTCTTCTCGGAAATGCATATTAGTACTTGGGAGGGGTACGCGGCTGAAGCTGAAGTTGTGGGAACCTTTGAGGTGTTAAAACAGAGGCTAGTACAGTTACAGTTTCCCATACTTAAAGGCATCAGCCAAACTGAGGCGTACCGCTGTGCAACTCGTAAAGGTATTCCTGTGAATGGTATGTCCGAGGCGACTGGGTTGATTTTGAAGCAACCTGAAAAACTTCAGTTGATGCTGTATCAAAGCTTGGCAGGAACTATCCCTGTTTTGCTAACCAATAATCGGGACGATTTTGTGTCTGTGATACAAGCGCTGACAATGCGGAATGAACCATTACCAGTTCCTGCTTCTATGGGTGCTTGTGCGATCGCGGGTTTCAACAATTGGGATCGGATTTACTCCTATCGGCAACAATGGGAACAAAATGCGGCGAATTGTTCCGAAGCCAGTTGGGCAGAAGAGTTTCAGCGAATTATCCCGCAGAAGGCACTTTATCAGGATAAATTTATCATCTTAAGTGATGGTCCTTATAGTGATATTCCAGCTAAAGACATTGGACTTGAAGAAGCAGAGTGGCGGCGTCTATCACTGACAATTCGGCTGGAACATGAATGTACCCATTACTTCACGCATCGTTTGTTTAACTCAATGCGTAACAATCTACTCGATGAACTGATTGCCGATTACAGGGGTATTGTGGCAGCCATCGGACACTATCGATCTGACTGGTTCTTGCGCTTTATGGGGTTGGAGTCGTTTCCAAATTACCGAGAAGGAGGCAGGCTGCAAAACTATCGTGGTCAACCACCGCTTTCTGATGTCTCTTTTAAAATTATACAAGCATTATTGAAAACCGCCGCAGAAAATTTGGAGCGCTTTGATACCGAATATGCAAACGAGCTAAGAAGCCACAACAACCAACCACTAATGTTGATGGCTTTGACTCATTTGACATTAGAAGAATTAGCGTCACAAGAGGTAAACTTTCTCCTTTTGAAGAGAATAAGCCAATACGCTTGCTGTTAGTAGTGTTCAGTCATCGAAGATCGGAACTACCCACGCTCCTCGCCGTGAGTTGCGGGAAACCCGGATGCAGCGCTGGCTCCCCTTAAAAAGGGGGCTTAAGCCTTAACTGAACTGTATTGCGAATTGATACCCCTGTTTTCCGCATCCTCAGTACAACCTAGCCTTAACTGAACTGTATTGAATTATAAGTAAGTCGGCATAAATAAATGAGTTTGTAGTAAGCGCTGTGTTCGCTCGAGAGCGCTTACTACAAACTCATTTTGTAATTCAAAAGCGCCTATCTCAGGTCAATCCAACTTATGTCAGATGTACCCACGTTGCGATTGAGGGAACTCCATTGGTGTCTATCAAGAAAAGCATGTACCAACCCGGAGGTGCTATGTTAGGGTTCTGAGTCACTACTGCTTGAATTGATGTCCCACCTTGGGAAACAATATCGAGATCGACTAAACGTTGTCCGTTGTCAAACGAATGGGTCGTTACACCATTTTTTACTATGCTTGCCCAGCGGATGTTTCCAGCTTGTGGCGATTCAATTGCGATAGTTTGACCGTATTTCCACTCCGTTGATACATTATTAATAACTGGACGTGGACCTTTGAACAAGTATGGTGGGCTGAAAACTTCTAACCGCATTTCCTCTTCTGGATCGGGCGGCTCCCAAGTAACTGACTGACCATTGTCAGGATTACCTCCAGCAGCCACGACTCTGCCATCTGGAAGCAATACAGCTGTGGAATGATATAGGCGAGGAACGGTTGCAGTTGCCATTAGATGCCATGTGTCAGTCGCTGGGTCGTAAATTTCTGCTTGCAGCCTTGCTAATGGTTGATCCTCTTGTTTGAGAGAGCCTCCAGTGACGAAAACTGTGTGATCTGGTAGTAAAACAGCGTTCAAATGTAGACGGGGAAGTTGCAATGGAGCCGCCTCAACGTAGACGGGATTTGCTGCCTTTAAATCCACAATACTCACTTTGTCAGTTGCGTCTCTCTGATCTGGCTTAATTGGTCCACCACCAATGATCATCACTTTCTGATCCTGTGCTGGGGGTAAAATCACGCTGGCAGATTGATTGCGAAAAACAGGAGCTAGAAGGTCTGGGACAGGCTTTGTTTGAACGGGGTTTTTCGTTAAATCGATGATGCTGGGTTCAACTTGAAGCGCATCATCCATGCGACCACCAGAGAAAAAGACTCTTCCGTCTGCTAATAGAAATAGATGAGCATAAAGTGGCAAGCCAGGAAAACCTTGTTGGAAATGAAGTTGTTGCCAGGTATTAGTTGAAGCTGAGTAAATTTCTAAAGCTTGGTTATGATTCTTTCCTGTTTCGTCTAAGCCAGTGGTAGCAAGGATACGACCATCACCGAGGGTAATTAATGTCGGATACCAACGACCATGTGCCATTTTTTTGACAAAAGACCACTGCTCGGTCTTTGGATCAAAAACAGTCGCATCAGCCCGACCCTTAAAGTTGTTGTAGCCTATTGTACCGCCAGCTGAAAGCAGGCGACCATCTGAGAGAAAGGAGTCCCCACCGCAAAAAAAGTCGAAGGGTCGTCCTGTGCCATCACGGATCGTTTTCGGATGGAAAAAGTTGGGATTTCCTGGGCCAGGTGGCACTGATGGGTCCCAAACAACACTGGTAAAAATGCCTTTAGCTTCATTACCAAAATCGGGACTCGCAAAGCGTGTTGCACTGTTACCAGAACCGGCGAAGAAAAGCACCTTGCCTGTAGGTAGCAAAGCTGTATGTACCGCCAAAACACCAGAGTGGAAAGGTAATAGTTCCCATTTGCCTTCTCTGGCAGGATCGTGGTCGAGGTCGAGCACTTCATACAACCCTGCGTTTTGGTTTGGTGGGTTATCCACCATAAATGTGAATAGTTTATGTTTACCGTTGAGTTGAGTGACGACAATCCCGCTACCTTGGTTTTCATCGGAAAACCAATTTGGTACTCCTAGCCAATTACCCCAGTTGTTGTCAGCGATCGCCCCGTCAATGCCAAGATTTTTGCCGATTTTGTAGAAAGCTTGGTTTTGACCGATCGCATTATCGATTTGAAAGATCACCAAATCGAGGACACCCTTATTTTGCAAATCGGCTACAGCAACTCCAGCGCCCTGATTTTCCCACGAAAACCACTTAGGTACTTGCTTCCACTCGCTCCAACCACCCGTCACATTACCATTCGCATCAAGTTTTTTGCCGATTCTGTAATAGCCTTGATTGTTGCCTGGAGGGTTGTCTATCATGAAGACAATCAGTTCGGGTCGTCCATCTTTGTCGATATCGGCGATCGCAATGCTTCCATCTTGATTCTCAAACGGGAACCAGTCTGGTATCTGAATCCAATCACTCCAACCACCAGTAACATTGCCATTAGCATCAAGTTTTTTGCCGATTCTGTAAAAGCCTTGATTCTTGCCTGGAGGGTTGTCTATCATGAAAACAAGAAGGGAAGGTTGATTGTCCCCATCCAAATCAGCAACTGCAATACCCGCGCCTTGATTTTCCCAAGAAAACCAATCAGGAATTTGTATCCAGTTACCCCAACCCCCAGTCACTTTGCCATCTAAGTCAATATTTTTACCGACTTTGTAAAAAGCCTGATTCTGTCCTTGAGGATTGTCTACCCTCAGCACAATTAAGTCTTGTTGCCCGTTGTTATCCAGATCGCCGACTGCAATGCCCGTACCCTGATTTTCAAAGGAGATCCAGTCGGGAATGTTAATAAATTGATTTGCCATAGTTAATGCGTAAGTTCTACATGCAACTTGATGCCAAGAAAATTAAATTTGACTATAGCAATCCGCATAGGATTCCCAAATATTGAGTGTTGACGGTTAAGTATCAACCGTTAATACTCAACAGCCCAAACGAACTGTTCACAATTCAAATAGGATTGCTACGTAACTTAAATAGAAATAACTAAAAGTGACTTATGCAGTTCATCGAAGCTTATCCCCCGACTGAATATCAAACCAGTGTACATTCTGAGGCGGCAGAGCTAGTGTGATTTCTGCATCACTCCAGTTTTGGTCTGTGGGTAGTAAAGCACGGACGGTTAACGATTCACTTTGGGCACTGGGAACGCGCACGCTGACTAAATTGTGCATACCCAAATTTTCCACCAAGTATACTTTACCCCGAATAGTCTGCGTATCTTCAGAGTGGGCAATGCGGACGTTTTCTGGACGAATACCCAGCATAATTTCTGGCGGTACTGTTGGTAAATCTGGAAGTTGTAATCTGAAATCACCTAGCAACGCATGACGATCGCGACAGGGTAGTGTGAGCAAATTCATCTGTGGACTGCCAACAAAACCCGCTACAAATAAATTAGCTGGATGATTGTAGATCCGTTCTGGCGGATCGAGTTGTTGTATGGAACCATTGTTAAGGACTGCGACTTTAGTAGAAAGCGTCATTGCTTCTGTTTGATCGTGAGTCACGTAGACTACGGGAGCTTTTTGAGCAACAAATAACTGTTTAATTTCTGCACGAACTCGTTCCCTTAAAAGGGCATCTAAGTTACTTAGCGGTTCATCCAACAAGTAAACTTGAGCACGACGTACTAGTGCTCGTCCAACGGCAACCCGTTGGCGTTGTCCCCCAGACAATTGACCGGGTTTGCGCTGCAATAACTCTTCCAATCCTAAAAGTCGTGCGACTTCTGCAACTTGCTGTTTGATTTCACTACTCTTGACTTTTTTCAACTTCAGTCCAGAAGCCAGATTGTCGTATACTGACATATGAGGATACAGCGCATAGCTTTGAAACACCATTGCCATGTTGCGATCGCCTGGTCGCTTAAAAGTAATATCCTCACTTCCCAAGAGAATTTTACCGCGAGTCGGTTCTTCCAAACCCGCAATCATCCGTAATGTAGTTGACTTCCCACAACCAGAAGGTCCTAATAAAGTGAGAAATTCGTTGTCATCTACAGTTAAACTCACATCTCTTACCGGAACAACCTTGGGATTATAGGTTTTATTTAAATTTATAAGTTCAAGTGTAGCCATTTTACAATTTTGGATTTTGAATTGGACTAATTTGAACAGAAATGCGCTCGCGCAGTCCCCACCTAAAAATACTATCAAGATATCCGTATAATCCATCACTTGACTTCTAGCCTCTGTCTTTCTTCGGTAATGGCATAATGCTAGAGCGGCTTGACAGCATGTCTGATTTTGCACATAATATCTCGGTGGATATCATTCCAGACATCAGGTTTACCTGGTGAGAAATATTTTGCATACAGCATCTATTGCTGCTGACAGACATTTTATGTTAAAAACAAAGTCCGTTCAAAAATCATTAGTAATTATTTTGGGGCTAGGGTTAGCTGCTTTTACTACTGCTCAACCTACATTAGCTTCCGTCTTAACTTATCAGGGTGATACCACAAATCTACCACTTTGGCGGCGTGTCGCACCAGGTAATCCCCCCACCCTCATCTCTGGTGAAAAAGATGGCAATTTGGGAATGAGTGTCCCCTACAGTGAGTTTGATTTTACAGTTGATCAATCTGGTTCATACACTATAAGTGGTGTATCTGAAGCCATGCTGCCAAAAACACCATGGGACATTTTTTTAGCTTTATATCAGGACAGTTTCAATCCTAATCAACAATTAACCAATGTTTTGATAGCAAATACCACTACTAATGCTGACACTGTTACATTCAGCCAACAACTGACTGCTGGGCAAGAGTACTTTTTAGTCACAACAGGTCGTCAAGTTAGTGATTTTGGTGTTTTTACCAACACAATCAGTGGTTTGGGTCGAATTGTGGCAGTTCCTGAATCGGATTCTATACCAGCCATGTTAGTGGCTGTTGGTGTAGGGTTCTTGCTCTTTAAGGAGCGGAAACTCTTAAAGAATTCCATCGCCTTTAGGCATGGGAGTATCAAAAAACATTCATAGTGGCTTACGCTGAACTGTGGAATTTTGCGCGTGAGTCGGCGTCATCATCCTTTAACTGCACCAGCCGTCAAACCTTGGACAATTTTGCGTTGGAAGAACAAAACGAGTAAAACTAAAGGGAACGTCCCGACAACAGTCGCAGCGGCCATGGGACCATAGGGAATTTCTAATGTAGAAGCGCTGCCTAATTGAGCCGCAGCAACAGGAATTGTTTTCATCTCTTCTCTAGTCATAAACGTCAAGGCAAAGATAAACTCATTCCAGGCAAAAATAAAAGTCAGAATTCCAGTTGTTACCAAAGCCGGAACTGTCATAGGAAGTAATATTTGTAGTAACATTTGTACTGTATTGTAGCCATCTACCCTAGCAGAATCTTCCAAATCTTTTGGTAGTTGCTCAAAAAAGCTGCGTAATACCAGAATTGTTAACGGTAAATTAATTGCAGTGTAAGGGATAATCAACGCTAAATAATTGTTACTTAAATGTAGCGCTTGGACTATTTCTAACAGTCCCAAGAACAATAAGATACCGGGAAATAAAGTCACAATCAGAATACCCGCCATAATAAATTTATCACCCCAAGGCTTTAACCTTGCCAAGGCGTATGCAGCAGGGGCTCCTAATGCTAACGATAATGCTGTAGAAAGAATTGATACCAATGCACTATTGAAAATGTATTGCCAAAACGGTCGCCGAATGAATAAATCAATGTAGTGATTTAGAGTAAAACGCGTGGGAAAATAGATAGTGGGAACGTGAGAAATATCCTGATTCAACTTAACAGAAGTCAGTAATTGCCACATAACTGGTGCTAAACAAAATACTGCAACCAATAAGATTGCTATCCACAGCCCAATTTTTTTCCCTAGATTTTTTGCCGATTCTTTTGAAATAACAGCCATATGAATTAGTTAGTTATGAATTGTTAATTGTTAATTGTTGGCTGTTTGTTACTGGTTATTGGTCAATATTTTTTTATTACTAACCATTAACCGTTTATTATCCACTTGTCTCTTGACGAGATTTACTGAGTAAGAAACTTGCGATCGCCACCGCGACAACTAGCAGCGTAAAAGTACAGACAACCAACGTCGCACCATAACCAAAATCCAAATAACGCATCACTGTAGAGTAAATATACAGCGATACCACTTCCGTTGCACCACCAGGACCACCTCCAGTCATCACTGCAATCAAGTCGAAAATTCCAAAAGACTGTGCAAAGCGAAACAGGGTAGCGATGAGAATTTGTGGTACGAGTAATGGGAGGGTAATTTGGCGGAAACTTTGCCAAGCATTAGCACCATCAATCGCGTGTGCTTCGTACAAATCTGGCGAAATTGACTGTAAACTAGCTAGTAATAAAATACTGTTAAACGGCGTTGTCTTCCATATATCAGCAAATATGACTGCTATTAGTGCCAGCATTGGTTCACCCAACCAGTTAATGCCAGTTTTTATTAGTCCTAGCCTTTGTAAAAGATCATTCGCCACCCCAAATTGGTCATTAAAAATCCACGCCCATGCCAGACCAATCAACGCAGTAGGCAAAGCCCACGGTAATATAGCAATTGTACGCAATACACCACGTCCGAAAAAACGGTGATTTAAAACCAGGGCAATCAAGAGTCCTAAGAGTAATTCAAGTACGACAGATGTAACTGTGAATACTATCGTTGTCCCGAAAGTTTGCCAAAACCGACCATCTCCTGCCATCCGTACATAATTATCTAAACCGGAAAACACAGGCTGTAGTTTAGTTGCCAGATTTTTTGTAAACAAACTTAACCAAAAAGCACGACCAATTGGGTAGCCAAAAACAAACAACAATAACAGTAAGGCAGGTAGTAACAAAAACCCAGCCGTTCGCTGTTCTCGACTTCTGATTGTCTGTGTATTAGTCATTTGTTAGTTGTTAATAGGTGATTGAGTGAGCAACTATATATTTTTTTACTATTACTTATTACCTACTTTTCAATAATGTCCTCGTTTCATTAGCAGCGGCTTTCATCGCTTTTTCGGGAGTCATGCTGTTTGTTAAAGCGGCACTAAGGTAGCGTTGTAAAATATCGGATGTTTGTGCATATTGAGCAATAGGTGGACGTAAGACTGCTTGCTTTTCTACTTCCAGTAACTGAGGGTAATGAGGATATTTGGCGATAACTTCTGGGTCTTTAAACAATGAAACTCTACTTGGTACAGAGCCGGAATTGAAAATAAATTGGCGCTGTGCTTGAACGCTTGTAAAGTATTGAATTGCTTTCCAAGCTTCTTCGGGGTGTTTTGAGGATTTTGCAATTCCCAAACCCCAACCACCCAAACAAGCAGCCCCAGTTTTACCACTATTACTCACCATCGTTTTAATGCCAACTTTACCTTTAAGTGGTGAATCTGCTTGATTTGCTAAAGGCCAAACATAAGGCCAACTGCGTAAAAATGCTGTTTGACCACTTTGAAAAAAGCGCCTGGTATCTTCTTCTTGGTAGGTTGTGACTCCAGGAGGAGAGATGCCTTGAGAGATGGTGTCTTTGAGAAAGGCGATCGCACGCAATGTTTCTGGTCGATCTAGTCCGACTTCTAGGGTGTCTGGTTTCACCCAAAACCCACCGTAGCCTTTGAGAACCTCCATAAACATCGCCATCAATCCTTCGTATTGCCTCCCCTGCCAAACATATCCCCACTTAACTTTTCCTTGCTTCTGCAAAGCTTGGGAAATTTTTATCAAATCCTCAAAAGTTTCTGGTGGTTGGAAGCCTGCTTGTTGGAGTAAGTCTTCCCGGTAGTAAAGCATTCCCACATCACTCCGCATTGGGATTCGGTATAGCTTGCCTTCGTAACGTCCTCCATTTACATCCTGGGGTGAAAACGCTGTTAATTCTTCCAGTGAGATGCGGTTGTCGAGATCTAACAACCACCCAGCCGCCGCAAATTTAGATGTCCAAATGATATCCATATTGACTAAGTCATAAGGAGAATCACCTAAGATAAACGCCGAGGTATATAGGTCTTCCAGTAAATTAGTAGCATTTGGTCCTTCAATCAGATTGATGCGAATACCTGGATTTTTGCTTTCAAAGTCTTTAAGCAAACCTTCCTTCCAAGGTTGGGCATCAGGGGCAGCCATCAATAAATTGAGGACAACAGGTTGCTGCGAGAGTGCGGGTAGAATCGAGAGTAGGATGATGCTTAATGAAACAGCAAAAAATAGTCCCGTTCTAGATTTTAATTTTTGGAAAATTTTTGATTTTTTCTTCAGCAGGTTAAGTTCAAACATTTTTATTGAATTTAAAAAAATTAGAGGGGACTTAAGCTTCAAACACCAATCAAAGAATAAGATTAGCATTACTTTTTTAAGTAAGTTAAACTTAAAAAATATTAGATAAAACTAAAAAAGTATAAAGCAGCTATGCTGATGGCAGTAGGGTTTTATTAGTGAGGAGCATTTCGTATTGAATTCGGTTGCTCTACTTTGTTACCCCAATTTCTTGTAGATTAAGATTATTTTTATGATTATTGATTTTTTTATTGACAACAATTAACATAACCTTAATAAAACTTCAATAAGAAAGATTACCAACTATGGCGTGTCTGTACAGTCGTATTTGGGTTGACGCATGATTCCTGACTGGATATATTTAATGCGTTCGTATTCAGCACAACTGTGTAAATACTTGTAAAGTGGTTCTGAAGGTTCGTAATTGCTCTGTCTAGCCGCTTCTTAAGAGCGGAGACGGTGCGCGTAGCCTGATACCACAAATGTGCTTTCTTGCCAAATCTTATGACTAGAGAGATTAATCGACAGTTTCGCTTGGCTACTCGTCCTGTTGGCGACATCAAGGAAAGTGATTTTGAGTACCGTGAAGAACCAATTAAGAGCCCAAAATCCAGCGAGATACTAGTCCGCACGATCTATCTTTCCCTAGATCCTACCAATCGTATTTGGATGAGCGATCGCCCGCAGTACATGCCTGCTGTTGAAATTGGGGAAGTCATGCGCGGCGTTGCTCTTGGTGTTGTGGAAGAATCTCAAAATCAAAACTTTAAACAGGGAGATTTGGTTTCGGGGCTGCTTGGTTGGCAAGATTATTCTCTTGCTGAAGGTAACAGTGGCATTTCTGTGATGCGACTACCTCATCCTCTACCAACTTCGCTGACCGCCTTTACGGGGCCGTTGGGATTTACTGGTTGTACGGCTTATTTTGGGCTATTGGATATAGGAAAGCCAAAAGAAGGAGAAACTGTGGTTGTGTCAGCCGCCTCTGGGGCAGTTGGTTCCATTGTTGGACAAATCGCCAAAATTAAAGGTTGTCGTGCCGTCGGCATAACTAGCTCGGACGAAAAATGCCAATGGCTTTTAGAAGAACTTGGTTTTGATGCAGCGATTAACTATAAAACTGCCGATTTAGAAAAAGCGATCGCTCAATCTTGTCCTAATGGCATTGATATATATTTCGATAATGTTGGTGGTTCTATCCTGGATACAGTGTTGACAAAAATCAATTTATATGCCAGGATTCCTCTTTGCGGTTTGATCTCAACTTATAATGCCGAAGAGCCTGTTCCTGGTCCATTCAATTACAGCCAAATTCTCATGCAGCGTGCTTGCGTGCAGGGTTTTATTGTGCTAGATTATGAGCCGCAATTGTCTGTTGCGATCGCGGCAATGGCAGAGTGGCTCAATCAGGGAAAAATAAAATACGCTTTGGAGATTGTGGAGGGTTTGGAAAATGCACCCAAAGCAATTCTCAAACTTTTCGACGGTAACAAGAAGGGCAAATTGCTTGTGAAAGTCTCTGAGGAACCTGATTAAGCTTTATTGTTCCTTTTTTGATGAATCGAGCAGGCGATGCCTTAGGTGTAAACCGTCTGCCAGTTGAGGAAGTCTTCACAGCAAGGCACGCCATCGACAGCCCTCACAAAGTACATAAAAAATCGCATTGAGAATTTCCACTTTATCGACTTCACGGGGATGTCCAACGCACAGCCTCCCCAAACCCCTCGTGGAGGGTTGGGGAGGCTTCTTACTCATGTATAGGACTCTTCCAAGCATTCTTGAAAACATACTGAGACTAAAAAGCCCATTTGATGAGGGTTCAACCTTAAATTCTGTTCAGAAATCAAACAGGATTCCTATATTACATTCTGTTTCCACAGTTTTCTATTACTATTTTTGGCATAATTTTCATAATCTTCTTAGCTGATATCTATTTGAGATATTTATCACACCAATTCACCATTTCCCAAAGGACATGACCTACAGCTTCACGAGATTGATAACCGTGATCCTCTAAAGGTAATACCACCCAACGCACAGTTGCCCCCAGTCCTTTAAGTGCTTCATACAGTCGTTCTGTTTGTAATGGGTATGTGCCAGGATTGCTATCATCTTCCCCGTGAATCAAGAGCAGTGGTGCTTTTACTTGACTCGCGTGAGTAAAGGGAGACATGTGGATATAAGTGTCTGCGGCTTCCCAAAAATTCCGTTGCTCTCCTTGAAAGCCGAATGGAGTCAGAGTGCGGTTGTAAGCTCCACTCCTAGCGATGCCAATGCGGAATAAATCGCTGTGTATTAGTAAATTTACTGTTGTAAAGGCACCATAAGAGTGTCCACTAATACAAAGACGTTGAGGGTCAGCAACACCGCGCTTGACGACATAATCCACTGCGGCAGAAGCCCCGGCAATCAATTGCTCTACATAAGTATCATTTGGTTCTGCATCACCTTCACCAATAATTGGTAAGGTGGGACCTGATAGAACTGCATAGCCTTGAGTCAGTAGAAATAATACAGATGCGCGACTGGGACGACTAAAAGTATTTTCAGCAGTAGTCAATTGTCCAGCAAATTCTCGGTCTTTAAATTCCTCTGGGTAAACCCAAAATATCATCGGTAGAGGACCATCGCGGTTGGCATCATAGCCTTGTGGCAGATACAGGGTAGCTGATAGCTGAACTCCGTCTGCCCTTTGGTACTGCACCAACTCCTTGTGAATACCAGCCAGTTGCGGTGCTGGATCTTGGTAATTGCTCAGCGCTAGACTTGAGCTGTGATCGCTCCTTGAAAACAGAAAATAGTTAGGTGGTTCAGTTTGAGACTGGCGGCGAGTAATCAGAGTTTGTGCTTCGTCATCTAGTACGTAGTAAATGTCTTCAAAATAGGGATCTTGGCATTGCCATAAGCGTTGGGACTTTCCTGTTGCCAAATCCAGGCGATCTAAAAACGGATACACGCCGTTGGGAGATGCACCCCGACCACTAAGGTAAATAGCCTGACTATCGGGTTCAAACCGCAAAACCTGATATCTATATGGTCCCGGCTTCATCATTGGTGAGCCTGGGCTACTATACTTATCTTCATAACTGCGGTCAAATAATAATTGTGGCGGTGTTTCGGGTTGATGGGGATAAATACGCCAAATCCGCTCACTGCGTGTATCATACCACCTTTCACTCACAAGAGCAACATCCTCTTTACCCCAAGCAACGCCTTGGCAGCGATACTGAGATTTCCACAGTTGCTTTGGCGTACCTGTAAAGGGAGCATCAAGTATAAAAAACGCATCTCGGTACGGGACTTCAAGAGTGGGATCGCCGTCATCTAAAGCTTCCAACCAACACAACGTCGCTTTTGCGTCACTGCGCCAAGATATGTCTCTCCGTCCTGTCCGCACTTCGTCAAATTTGGTAGTCCGAGGGTTGTAAAGGGGGACATCGATCACCTTGTAAATTAAATTACCTACATTGTCTATGACTTCAATGCTTTTAGGAAAGTAGCTAACTGGAACTTTATAAGAAAATGGTCGGTGTACCGTATTCAGTAAAATGAACGTGCCATCACTAGAGGGTATGGCTTCGTAAATCAGACCTGGAGATCCTAAGCGAGTGCGGCGACCATCAAGAGTGACTGTTTCCAATACCGAGGTTAAATAATATTCAAATAATACTTCGTCGTATTGATTTGTCAGTAAATTTGTGTAAGTCCGAGCAGGGCTTCTCTGTCCCAAGTTTTCTTGAATAATCGGTCCTGGGGGAACAGTTGGTTCAATTGGAGGTTCACCGCGATCGCTCTGGATGAACTTACAAATCAGGACTTCATTTGACAGCCAATGATATGGATTTCCATAAGCTGCGTTGAGAATTGGCTCTGTTAAGCGTCGGGGAGTTCCCTCCCCCAGATCCAGAACCCACAGTTCCAATCCCGTCGCTTGGGTGACGGTAAAAGCAAGTTTTTGACTGTCTGGTGACCATTTTATAAAATCAATGAGGGCATTTTCCAGTTTGTCCAACGTGATCGTTTTGTTCGCGTCCGAAGCGATCGCCCTAACTTTGATACTGTGGTAAGGGTGACGGCGAGCTGAAGCATTCGTTTTGGGATTCAAGATCAGCCCGGCTAAAGCAACCTCCGGCTCTGCCAACAAGGCAATGGGAACCAACGAAGGATGCTCCAACTCTACCAACCATTCCCGATTGGGAGAAAGCAGAACCTGTGGAGGCGGTGGAGCATCGAGAATTTGGTGAATCGGTTCCGGTGGAATTTGCCAGAGTTGGTCAAAATTAGCTGTATTATTCATTCTGAAGTGATGGCGATCTCTATATCTCCCTTTGTATTATGACAACCCCAGAATCCTTTTGCTATTCTTACACCCTCAACAAGAGCATTACCCACCCGATGCTCGAATTTCATTAAGGATTGAGATGCTTCTGATAGTGCTGTCGATTTACTGGAAAATCACTATGAATCTGGTTAAAGAATATAAATGGTAGAACGATCCAATCCTATTAACAGTTTTGACGGCAGTTGCTCGGGCTTGCAAATGTAAGGTGGATAAACCGCCTCTAGTGAGTTCGGTTACACTCACTCTTGTTATAAGAAAGAGCCTGCTACATTAGTTTATAGAAGTATAGAAAACGCAATTAGCACTCTTACTACGATGAAAGATCTATCAAACCGGAACCCAGAATTTTTTGGCAGCGAAGCATCAAATAGCAACATGTTATGGCAGTATGTCCAATCCATGACTCCCGATACAGTTGCTCAATTATCCCAACCTTCCTCTCCTGAAGTCTTTCAAGCAATGGAACGCACCATTGTCTCAATGTTGGGTGCTTTACCTTCCGAGCAATTCAATGTCATGATTACAACCAACCGTGAAAACCTTGGAAGGCTTCTTGCTGCTGCGACTATGAACGGTTACTTTCTCCGCAATGCTGAACAGCGAATGGTATTGGAGAATTCTTTACAAGTAGTAGAAGCTGGTTCAGAAGATAATGCATGATGAGCATTCAGCACTTCAGGCATAGCAAGGAGTGAATATCTGGTGAACAATCTAAGACTTTGTCGGGTGGGTAATGCCTCATAATCTGAATCTGCATCTATTACTGTTAGATATTATCCACCGTCTCAAATTTTCCACTCTCGACTAGTGTTGCTATCGCGTACAGTAAGCACTCTCACTATAGAGTGCATAAATGAGAAAGACTGATTTTGGAGGAAGTCCTTGAAACTCCTGATTTGGAGAAATAGAGTCATTATGGGAATGCCTAAAATTTTGTCCACCTCCGTAATAAAGTAATTATTTTTATCATTAAAGATAGTGTGATAGCGTTAGCGTTAGCGAGGAACGAGCGTCGGAACGAGCGTCAGCGCTGCCGCCTTGCGGCTGATCGCAAAGTTTTTCTTCTATACAAGAGTGTTGGTAGTTCGGCAGCTTTCATGTCATCTTGACGACAAGCCAATTCTTCGCTCATCAACTGAAAATTGCTACAATTTTTATGACTTATATAGCGGATTTTAACGGAGTAGGGGCAAACGACTGTTCGCCCTCGCAGTGTATTCTAATGTGGTGTACCATCACCGAACCCAAACCCGCTATTTACTCATAGCTAAATCAGTAGTATGGACGACCTTCTTCTTTTTCTGATCAGTGCTGGTATACTTGTCATCTACCTTGTATTTTCAGCAATGACTGAAATGGGCACAAAGCTGCCTTGGAAAAAATAGTGACTTAAAGAATTAACTAGCCAATATTCCTTTTTCTTCAAGTATAAGTCTATTTCGCTCATAGATTTGCAGCAAGCCTTCTTGTGTCACTCGATAGAGATACTGTTTGTTGCGGAACTCGTAACCAAGGAATCGACAGGGTGTGACACCATCTGCACAGGTTTTGTGGACAGTTTTGCCAGTGAGGCGAACGGAGGCACCTGTTTTCAGACTTCTTCCGTAGTATGTGACGTTATTGCAAGTTACATTTCCTTCCTGACAATTTCTTGTAATTTTAATATTAAAACTTTTGGTCTTTAAAGTCTCAGCGATAGCCGTACCCGACCACAGTGGCAGGGTAACAATTGGTAACAACGCAAGCAAGCTAATAGATTTTTTGTATTTCAGCATTTTATACCTCCCTATCAAATATAATACGTATTTTATAGATAGTCCGCAAAAGTTCATATTAATTCTTTCTAGACAAAGTAGAAAGCGATAGCGTTAGCGAGGAACGAGCGTCAGCGGTAGCGCTGCTGCGTTCGCTCTTGGCGTTGCCGAAGGCTAGCGCAGATCGCAGCTGTTGGAATTGCGGACCTTCTCAACAATCTGATATATTGTAGGATGGATAAATGCCCGAATCAAAAAAACTACGAGTTGTATCCTACCTAGCACCTAACTGGTTTGGTTTCTACAAAGAAATAACGGCATATTTGAATCGCGTGTTGGGAGTTGAAACGCAACTTCATCAAGGAGAATGCGATCCATTAGAAGATTCCTTACTATTACAAGACCAACTAGACTTAGCATTCATTTGTGGATTACCTCTGATTCGATATTCTCTCAGTGTGCCAAATCAGTTACAACCGTTAGTTGCTCCAGTGATGCAAGCACCACGGTATCAAAACCGTCCCGTTTATTTTTCCGATGTGATTGTTAACGCTGCTAGCAATCTAAAAACTCTTACGGATTTAAGAGGGAAAACCCTGTGCTACAACGATCTCGGTTCTAATAGCGGTTATAATCTTTTGCGTCATCGCTTGATTGAGGGTGGAGATCCCCAACATTTTTTTAGTAAGGTTATACATTCAGGTTCTCATCAGCTTTCAATTCGCTGGGTAGGTGAGGGACTGGCAGATTGCGCTGCAATTGATAGTGTTGTCTTGGAACAAGAACTACGCAATATCGAATCCTATCATTTACGAGTGGTAGAAGTACTTGGACCTTCTCCCATGCCACCCTTAGTCGTATCCCAACATCTTGACGCATCCTTGATTCATCAGCTTCAGTCAGTTTTACTTCAGCCAGATGCGGAACTACAAGCCGCGATGACACAAGTGGGAGTTCAGCGTTTTGCTACAATGCAATTGGAAGACTACAAGATACTTTTTGAAATATATAATGCGAGTTTTCAAGCAGGATATGAAGTAATTTCCTGAAAATACAGAGAGTTCATGTCCGTTAAATTACCCATAAGAAAATAGCCCCTCCCCGCTTTCGGATAGGCGATGAGGGTAAGGTGCATTGTCTACATTACTTATGGTTAATTAACCGGACATAATATTATTAGGTTTGTAGTTGCGCTTCAGCGCTCTCATACTGTTAACTACCAAAACAGCGCAAGTACAAGCCTATATTTTATTTATAGGTAATTTAACGGACATAATCTGATGTTCAGGATTTGGTATTAGTCAGCGATCGCCACTAAGAGCGTTGAGGACAGGTAGCAGGAGAAGAAACATTAGCAGTGGCGTTAGATACAGAGGATACGAGTATGACTTCGCCTTTATCGTTGAACACCCAACCAGTCGCGGGGAGAATTGCTACAGATGCAAGTTTTGAGGGTTTGGCTGCTGGTTTCTGAGAGACATGCTGCGTTGTCGTTACAGGTAATCGAGTATCTGACCATACTACGTCACTACTGAGGGGTTCTGAGGGGCTGGGTGGTAAGCCACCGCGTCCGGTGATAATAAATTGACTCTCGTTTTTCTTATTATAAGCACTACAGGTATTATTCATGAGCTTTGAAGAGATATCAACTACAGATATGGGCGGTGTCTGTAACACTATGTCTTGATTTAAAAGGAACCCAAAGCCAAAAACTCCTAGTGCGTTGATGTTAATACTACCTCCCCTCCCTCTGAAAGCATTGGCGGTGATTTCGTTATTTTGACCAGCAGCGCTAACGATGAAGCCCGACGGGGCATTGATGGTAATGTTACCAGCATTGCCGCCATTACCGCCGATACCAGTGGTACCTGTAAAGGCAGAGATCAGGCCTGAAGGGGCATTAATGGTGATTCTATTGTCAGCATCAGCATTACCTGTAGAGGTAGAGATTTGACTGCCACGACGCAAGAGTAACAAATTTCGTGGCTGTAAATTAATACTGCCACCATCTCCAGACAGTGCCTGTCCTAAAATCTTACCTTGGTTATCTAAAAAAATAGAACCAGCTTGTACATTAATATCACCAGCTTTAGCTGATTGTGTGCTATCGGAAGAAACTGAAATAATAGAGTGATTGCTCACCATTAACGCTCCACTAACACGCAGATTTAAGTCTCCACCATTTCCACTACCATTCGTACTGCTCCTGATATTGCTATAGTTGTCAAGTTCCAAGGAATTGGCACTTAGGTTAAATTGACCAGCCTTTCCTTGAGCATTTGTACCAACATCAATTATCCCTCTATTTTTAAGCTGCACAATGTCAGCATTGATAGTGATTTCTCCTGCATTACCAGAACCTCGAGTAATGCTGCTCACAGTGCTTTGTTGGTCCGTACTATTTGTATCGTTTTCTACTAAAACAGATTTAGCATTGATGTCAATACGTCCAGCATTGCCTCTACTGTTAAGCTGTGTACTAGTGCCAATGTTACTGTTATTCCTCAGTATGAGAGAGTTGGCAGTAATATTGAATTTTCCGGAATTTCCACTGCCACCCGTTTCGCTACTGATACTACTGTTTTGGAATTCAATGGTATTAGCAGTAATGTCCCAGTTTCCGGCATTGCCTTTATTGTTAATTAAGTTATTATTATTCCTGTCAATTCCGGTATCATTACCTAGTCCGCTATTTTCAAGTTTGAGAGAGCCAGTCTTGATGACAATTGACCCTGCATTGCCCTCTCCCAATGTACCGCTATTCAAACCACTATTCTGAATAAGGATACTATCACTGCCATTGATGGTAATGTTTCCGGCATTACCTTTACTTGTGATATTACCATAGGCAGTACTATCTATTCCAGCATCATCTTGCAATAAAACTGATTTAGCACTAACAGCAACGTTACCTGCATTCCCATTGCCAGTAGTTATGCTTTGCAGCGCACCATTTTGTAAAAACTCAACTTTTGATTTTGCTGTCAGCGTGAGATTTCCTGCATTGCCATTTCCATCCGTCTGGCTGCTGATCGTACCGCCGTTTTTTGCAGAAAGCGAATTGACGTTAATATTGATGTCTGCGCTATTGCCATTACCGCTGGTTGTGCTACTTATGCTGGCCTCTTCAAGAGATAGATTACCAGCATTGATAGAGATTAACCCCCCATTCGCATTACTATTAGTGTTGCTTTTAATACCACCACTTTGAATTGATACATCAGGAGCATTGATGGTAATGGGGGCCGCTGCTCGCGCGACGGTGTTGTTGCTACTGATCAACAAATTTTTTAGAGAGAAAGAACCTGTTGCCTTTGCCGTGAATGTTCCTCCCCGAATGTCAATTTCGCCACCGTTGATGCTCACACTCCCATTGCTTTCCCCAACTTGATCTGCAAGCAGTAGCACATTGCCGTTTGATACGATATTGGGGTTTGTGAAGTGAATATTGTTAGCAGTGATGGTAATAGGAGCAGCAGCGAAAGTTTCGTTGCTATTCATAATTCCAAAGTTTTCTAGCGAGACAGAACTCGGTGCCGTTGCCGTAAATGCTCCTCCCCTAGTTTCAACTGAACCACGGCTAAGGCTCACATTCCCACTGCTTTTTCCGACACCTGCTTGTAGCACAACGTTGAGGGGAGCATTGTTTGCTGTGAACTCAAAGTTTTGCAGGGTAATATCGTTAGCAGCTTGCAAAGTTAAGGTGACAGGGCTTGTATTTCTTGTGCGAATGCTCAACACATATGGAGGTGCGGTGATATTTCCTAACTTATTGCCCGTATTACTTGTGGCAATTGTGACATTTGTTTCGGCATTCAGTTGGTTTGTAATATCTGAAATATTGACAACTGCATCGTCACCACCAGGAGTAAAAATGTTCGGATTGCCATCACTAAACGAACCAGTAGATGTTGCAGAGTCAAGAGTAACATTGCGCGGGTCGAGAAGCCAAGTGCCACTCTGACCGTTAGTTGCACTGGCATCGGTGCGAATGCCAGCGACATCAAGGAAATGACTTCCTGAGGTTTCAATTAAGCCACCGTTCCCTGCAACTCTTCCACCCCGCACACTTAAACTACCATAAGCACGAGTTGATTGAGTGGAAAAAACGGTAATTTGTCCACCATTACCTTTATTAAGGGCATCTGCGTTGATAAATGCCTTGGGACTGATATAGGTTGCACTAGCCAGAGGTAGTTTTTGGACTTGGTAGTCGCCTCCCACGAACACCTCACCACCACCTGCATCTCCCGATACGTTGACAATAGAGTTATCCAATAACCCCACGCGATCGCCCAATATCAGGACTTTACCTCCAGTTTTACCTGGTGTAAGATTGGAAGCATTAATTTTCCCAGAGACAATCGCACTTCCAACATCGTTACTATTGAAAAGAATATCTTTTGATTGGTCAGACCAACTTAGTATTTCTCCTGTTTCCCCCAATGAAGCCTCACCTTGGTGAACAGCTGCTACTGTCACTTGCCCACCTGCTGCAGATAATTGCCCATTGTTGGTGACATTAGTGCCAATCAAGTTCAAGTTTTGTCCCTCTGTGACCGCAAGATTACCTGTATTGGCGATCGTACCTATTTGATTGTAATTAAATTGTAAGCCAATGGGGACGCTGATTGTTAGTAAAGCTGACGATTGATTGGGGTTGGTACCAAAGACACTGCCATCAGCAAACTTCAAACTATTTGCTGTCGTGCCTGTGAAGGAACCACCAATCTTGAGTGTCGCGTTGCGACCAAATATAATGCCGTTAGAATTGAGCAGAAATAGGTTCGCTTTACCGTTAGCCTGAATCAATCCATCAATATTGGAAATTGATGAACCTGTGACTCGACTAATAATGTTTTGAACGTCTAGAGCATTGTTAAAAAAAGCAGTGCCGCCGGTAGGAACAGAAAACTCTCGAAAGCTGTGAAACAAGTTACTTCCTGCCTGTGTTCCTCCTTCTATAGTTCTAATATTGTTATGTATTGTCACACGAGAATTATTGGGTAGAGTTGCATCCGGAGTGATTTGAGCGTTAGCACAATTTACCGATGAGAAGGTTGCTACACCGCAGGTAATCCCTAATAACCAGTCAAAACGAGTACTTCTCAGATCGGACATTGCACCCCCAGTGCTCTATGGCAATTGCTATATCAGCAAAATTCAGTAAATCACAACTTCAGTACCAGCTATGTAAATTTTAAATTAAGCCAACACCGTAATTGATAAAATCGTGATGTTGACGCTCGTATTGAGAGTGTGTTTATGCTTTGTAGCTTGTCTTAAACCGAAGCGCTTCTGCAAAAAGTGCGCTCACTGCGAAAGATGAAGATGTGCTATCTACACAACTGGAGTTTAGACTACCGCAAGACAAAATGACTCAGGAACACTGAGTGGACAAGC
>JAQYWN010000163.1 GCA_029379265.1 Rhizonema sp. NSF051 | reverse complement strand
GTTTAAAATTAATATTCCTATAAAAACTCATGTTAAATTCTAAGTTTTAGTACGTGTTTTTACTTGTAACTTTCAAATTATTGTGAACATCCTTATTAGTTAATTTTACAGCAGCCTTCACAAATATTTCACATATTGAATAGAACTGCAATGAAATAACTTTAACCTAACATTGAGGAATTTTACTGAGCCAGTACTTGGAGAGGAGAAGATATATTTAAAATTATACTTATCTGTGACTCAGCAATGAATCATTCAGTAAAAACCTCTTGGAATGAAATCCGCACTGCATTTCAAGAAATTTGGGGTTATAATGATTTCCGTCCGCCACAGGAAGAAATTATCCGTACTCTATTCGCAAAAAAAGATGCGCTGATTATCATGCCAACGGGTGGCGGAAAATCAATTTGCTTCCAACTTCCAGCACTATTACAAACCGGATTAACCCTCGTCGTTTCTCCCTTGGTAGCATTAATGGAGAACCAGGTACAGGAACTACGCGATGCTACGCAACGGCTTAAGCCGTATCGCAACTTATCTGTGGCCCTTTTACATAGTGAATTGCCGAACGCACAACGACGCAGCACTTTACTAGCTTTAGAAAGACAACAATTGAGATTACTATACCTGTCGCCAGAAACGTTACTCAGTGTGCCTGTTTGGGAAAGGCTCTGTCAGCCGCAACTTGTCATTAACGGCTTAATTTTAGATGAAGCGCATTGCTTGGTGCAGTGGGGAGAGACTTTTAGACCAACTTATCGAAGATTGGGTGCAGTGCGAGCAGCGCTACTCAAGTCAAAACCGCCTGGAACAAAGATTGCGTTCGCTGCTTTTACTGCCACTGCTGACCCTCCAGCTCAAAAAGTAATTAAAGAAACTTTACAATTATTTGAGCCAGCAGTTTTCCATATTAATCCCTACCGTTCTAATCTTAATCCAAGTGTCCGCATTGTTTGGACGCCATTAAGCAGAAAGCAACAACTCTTAAAATTTATTCAAAATAGACCAAAACAAGCTGGGCTAGTTTACGTTCGCACAAGACGAGATAGCGAGAATTTAGCTGCATGGCTACAAGAAATGGGTTTTGCCACAGCCAGTTATCATGCGGGATTGGGAGCAGAGGAACGTCGTGAAATAGAAGCAAGTTGGCTGAGTGGAAAAAAGCCCTTTGTTATCTGTACCTCTGCCTTTGGGATGGGGATAAATAAGTCAGATGTGCGTTGGGTTGTTCACTTTCATGCCCCATTATTGCTCTCTGAGTACGTGCAGGAAATCGGGCGAGCTGGACGGGATGGCAAACCTGCCGATACTCTGACATTAGTTAGTGAACCTACAGGATTGTTGTATCCAGAAGATAAGCTTAGACAAAAGTTTTTTGAACAAAAAGTTCGAGAGCAGCAGTTTTCCGCACAAAGGTTGGTAAAAAAACTGCCTGAAAAGGGAGAAGTTGATGCGATAGGGCGACAATTTCCCGATGGTGCTATTGCTCTTTCTCTACTCCACAGCGCCGATCAATTAACCTGGCTTGACCCTTTTCATTACAGCATCACTAATCGGGCGAAAATGCGTAAACAAAAGGAGCTCGTCACTCCCAAGCACATGAATAAATACATTAATACCAGACATTGCCGTTGGCAGTTTTTGTTAAACGCCTTCGGTTTTGAGATTGAAGCAACAAACTGGCTTTGTGGTCATTGTGATAATTGCCAAAAGAAGCTGTCAGTTGATAGCTGACAGCAGTCAAGTTTTTTTCGCTAATAGCTAACTGCTATTTAAAATTGACGCAAAAATCTTAAATCACTAGAGTACAACCGACGAATATCATCAATTTGATGTAGTACCATTGCAAAGCGTTCTACACCAAAACCGGCAGCAAACCCAGTGTAAACTTCAGGGTCGTAACCTACCGATTTCAATACGTTTGGATCAACCATACCACAGCCCATGACCTCCAGCCAACGATTGTTCCACCGTAAATCTACTTCGGCTGATGGTTCAGTAAATGGGAAATAACTGGCACGGAAGCGAATTTCCACCTCGCCAAACATCGCCTCTAAAAAGACTTTAATAGTGCCTTTGAGGTCAGTAAACGTCAATCCTTCGTCAATGGCTAAAAGTTCTATTTGATGGAAAACGGCTGAGTGGGTAGCATCTACATCATCTTTTCGATAGACTCGTCCTGGAGCAACAATCCGTACAGGTGGTTCTTCTGTTTCCATGTAACGAATTTGTACTGAAGAGGTTTGAGTCCGCAACAGATTTCCGTCTTGTAGGTAGAAGGTATCCTGCATATCACGGGCAGGATGGTCGGGTGGGGTATTAAGAGCCTCAAAGTTGTAATAATCTGTCTCCATCTCCGGACCTTGAGCGACTGTATAACCCAGACCCACAAAGATATCTAGAGCTCTATCAATAATCCCGTTCAGAGGATGGATTCGACCTTGGGGGCGGTAAATTCCCGCCATTGTCACATCTATTGTTTCAGCCTCAAGCTGTAGCATGATTTCGGCAGCTGACAAAGCAGCGTGTTGCCGATCTAAGAAAGCTTGTAGTGCTTCTTTGACTGTATTGGCGATCGCTCCAATTTTTGGTCGTTCCTCAGCACTAAGAAGCCCCATACTCCGCAACAGCGCACCCAGTTGTCCTTTTTTACCCAGGTAACTGACTCTCAATTCCTCTAGCCGTGCTAGGGTATCGGCGGTCAAGATTGCTTTTTCTCCTTCTTCAAGCAGTGCTAAAAGTTGAGCATCTAAGTTGCTAGTCATTTGTCAATAGTCAAGAGTTTACTTAGGACCGATCGCATTAATAACATGTCATTGTTAAACCATAGGCATAATGTTGAAATTCTACCTCCTTCTACCAGTTTAGAGGTGATTGGATCAATAAGTGTGTTTTTTTTCATCTAATATTTGTGACGGCTGACATTGACAAATTGCTCATAAATAATGACAAATAACTGTACGGGCGGGTTTCACATTATTTTTCGTTTCCAAACGATGAGTATACAATTAAACCCGCCCCTACTAATGACCAATAACTGTACGGGCGGGTTTCACATTATTTTTCGTTTCCAAACGATGAGTATACAATTAAACCCGCCCCTACTAATGACCAATAACTGTACGGGCGGGTTTCACATTATTTTTCGTTTCCAAACGATGAGTATACAATTAAACCCGCCCCTACTAATGACCAATGATCAATGACTATGAAATTACTGATTAGCAATGATGACGGTATTTCTGCCTTAGGTGTACGTACTTTAGCGAACACTTTAGCAGAAGCAGGTCATGATGTTTCTGTCGTTTGCCCAGATCGAGAACGCTCAGCAACCGGGCATGGACTCACCCTACATCAGCCAATTCGCGCCGAAATTGTCGAGTCAATTTTTCATCCTACTGTTAAAGCCTGGGCTTGCGATGGGACTCCTGCTGACTGTGTAAAATTAGCAATATGGGCTTTGCTAGAATCTCCACCTGATTTGGTTCTGTCTGGTATTAATCAAGGTGCAAATTTAGGAACCGAAATTCTTTATTCCGGTACTGTTTCTGCGGCAATGGAAGGTTTGATTGAAGGCATTTCCAGTGTGGCACTGAGTCTTGCCAGCTTTACCCACAAAGACTTTCAACCTGCGGCTAACTTTGCCAAAAACCTTGTAGCACAACTTGCCCAAAAACCTTTACCAGAAAGAATGTTACTCAATATCAACATTCCTGCTGTTATGCCCTCGGAAATTGCTGGAGTGGCGATCGCCCGTCAAGGAGCGCGACATTACATCGATGTTTTTGACAAGCGAGTCGATCCGCGTGGAAAAACATACTACTGGTTAACGGGTGAACTTCAAGAAGATGTAGAACCGTCCATAGGTGAGAATTTGCCTCAAAATTTACCTATTGATGTGCATATCATCCGCAAAAACTACATCACCATCACGCCATTGCAATACAATCTAACTTATGCGACTGGACTACACCAATTGTCTGAGTGGGAATTCAAGTTCCCATAAACTACAAAAGTGCTCTAAACGAGCGCATCAGCTTATCTGTTATTGTACGCAAAGCGGATGAACGAATGTTAAATCCATCACGGCAAAATTTAGGTTATAAAGTTAGGAGCGGCCTTAAAGATCGTCTCTAACTTAAGACTTATGTCTGATCAGATTTGATTTTGATTAGCAAAACCACCCGAAAAAAGGGTACGCTGTTTTATTAATAAATTCCCTCTCTACTAAGTAAACTGTCTGGTGCAAAAAAAGATTAACATACCTGTTTTGCCAACCACCATTCAACCAGATCTCAAAGTCTTGATGATTCCACCCGACCTACTTGACAGCAGTCAGACAGCATTAAACTTACAAGCAGCAGTTACGATTTTTGTATTAATCGCCCGCTCAGTCCAGTAAGCAACACCCATGTTTAGGATAGAGAACCAATTTAGCGTGTATTTTTGGGGCGTTCGCGGCAGCATACCCTGTCCAGGACCACACACCGTTCGTTATGGCGGTAATACCCCTTGCGTTGAGATGCAAGTGGGCGGTAAACGCTTAATTTTTGATGCTGGGACAGGACTACATGTCTTAGGACAATCTTTGTTGCCCCAAATGCCCACAGAAGCTTATATTTTTTTCACTCACTCCCACTGGGACCACATGCAGGGTTTTCCCTTCTTTACGCCTGGATTTGTCAAGGGAAACAATTTTCATATCTATGGGGCGATCGCACCAGATGGTTCCACTGTAGAACAGCGTCTCAATGACCAAATGCTGCATCCGAACTTTCCGGTACCCTTACAGATTATGCAGGCGAACTTGAATTTTTACGACGTTGTCCCAGGAAAACCCATACACATCAATAATGAAATTATTATAGAAACCGCACCGCTTAATCATCCTGGTGAAGCGGTGGGATACAGAGTCAACTGGCATGGTGGTGCGGCTGCGTACATTACCGATACGGAACATTTTGCTGACAGATTCGATGAAAATGTTCTGTGGTTGGCTCGTGACGCCAACATCTTGATTTATGACTCCACTTATACCGATGAGGAATATCATTTGCCAACCAAATCGAAAATTGGCTGGGGGCATTCAACATGGCAAGAAGCGGTGAAGGTCGCGAAAGCTGCTAATGTCAAGACTCTAGTGATTTTTCACCACGATCCATCCCATGATGATGAGTTCTTAGATCGTGTCGGGGAAGAAGTGGCGAACAAATTTCCTCATGCCGTCATGGCACGCGAAGGAACGTTACTCCAGGTTCCTTTAGAGGTTTCCTCCTTATCAGAACCTTTTCCTGTTAGCTAGTTTTCTGAAGAAGGGGGTTGCAATCGAAGCAATTATGGATTTTAGATTAGATTGGTGATTAAGAGCTATCGGCATTCAAGAGTGAATCTTCTCGGCTGATCGCTTAACAAACCTAAAATCCCAAAACTGACGTGCTAAATCTGTCTCAAAATGGGTGTTTTGTGTGGGTTACTTCTTCGACTGAATTGGCTCTAACGCCAACTGTTATTGCTCTTGGCAAATTTGACGGTGTCCATCGCGGTCATCAACAAGTGATTCAACCTATATTGCCGCAAGAAAGGAATGGGGAGAGGGCAGGGGGAAACAATTCCGTGTCACTCCCACGCGCCTACTCAACGGTAGTCACTTTTAATCCCCACCCACAGGAGTTTTTTACAGGGCAACCCCATGATTTATTAACCCCGGTGGATGAAAAAGTTTATCAATTGCGATCGCTTGGGGTAGAACAACTCGTACTACTGCCCTTCGACAAAGAATTATCTATTTTAACTCCCGAACAGTTTGTAGAAAAAATTTTAGTACAACAACTCCAGTGCAAAAGAATTAGCGTAGGGGAAGATTTTCGTTTTGGCAGCAAGCGTAGCGGTACCGCCAGCGATTTACAATCGATTGCCAGCAAGTACGATATTCCCGTTACCATCGTTACCCTAAAAACTTCTGGAGATGACGCACTCACAGATACTACAGCTCCACGGATCAGCACGTCATTGATTCGTCAACATCTTGAGCGCGGCGACATCGAACGAGCGAACCAACTGTTAGGACGTCCTTACACCCTCATTGGTCCTGTTATTAAAGGTCAACAACTGGGCAGAACTATCGGCTTTCCCACCGCTAACCTAAAACTACCAAAACAGAAGTTTTTACCCCGTTTTGGTGTCTACGCAGTGCGTGTTAAAAGCTTGGGTGAAGTACCAGATGCTGTTGTGCAAGACTTTTTAGGAGTCATGAATATAGGCATTCGCCCAACGGTAAATGGTATCGATCCATCTGTAGAAGTCCATTTATTAGATTGGTCTGGCGATTTGTATTGTAAAAAGCTGACAGTGCAGGTAGAAAAATTTTTACGACCAGAACAAAAATTTTCTTCTTTAGAAGCCCTAAAAACACAGATTCAACTCGACAGCGCTGCCGCCAGAGCTTTTTTCTGTACTGAGTGTTAATTAAGTTCCAATGAGGGAACACTAAATATAGGGAACTGGATAGTGGTTAGTTGTGAAAAAGTACGACTAACCACTAATTATTAACAACTCCCATTCCTCATTCCCACTCCAAATACGTTCCACTCCACAATTCAATGAGAGAACAAATTGACGCTCTGACACAGAATCTGGCTCTGACTATTGTTGGTAAAACCGAGGCAATACGCTTAGTCTTAGTTGCCTTGCTAGCTGGCGGTCATGCACTGCTAGAAGATGTTCCTGGAGTTGGCAAAACCCTCCTCGCTAAATCTCTCGCTCGTTCCATTGACGGGAAGTTTCAAAGGATACAATGTACCCCAGATTTACTACCAACAGATATCACTGGTACTAATATCTGGAACCCCAAAAGTGGCGATTTTAACTTTCTGCCAGGTCCGGTCTTTGCCAATATACTCCTAGCTGACGAAATCAACCGCGCTACACCCCGCACTCAATCAGCTTTGTTAGAAGTTATGGAAGAGCAGCAGGTAACAGTCGATGGGGTTTCTCGTGCCGTTCCCATGCCTTTTTTTGTCATTGCCACTCAGAACCCAATTGAGTACCAAGGTACCTTTCCCTTACCAGAAGCGCAGATGGATCGGTTTATGTTGTCATTGAGCCTGGGTTATCCTACTGAGATAGAAGAGCTACAAATGCTACAACGTCTTCCGAAACCAAGTTTCTTTGATTTGGAGCCTTGCATTACCCTAGAACAGGTACAAAAACTTCGCCTAATGTGCTCTCAGGTAAAAGTGGAGACTTCTCTGCAACAGTACATTCTTGACTTAGTACGGGCAACAAGGAAAGACGAAGAAATTACCCTCGGTGTCAGTCCTCGCGGTACTGTAGCATTACAACGGGCAACTCAAGCCCTGGCTTTTCTCTCGGAGCGGGATTACGCTATTCCCGATGACATAAAATTTCTCGCCCCTCATGTTCTTTGCCATCGCCTGATCCCAGCAGGAGGACGCAGATCAAGAAGTGTCATGGAAAGGTTGTTGCGTTCTGTGCCAATTCCGTAATATTTTTTAGATTCAAAGGTTGGTATGTATGAGAAATTTATATAGCAATCCTAAATCATTTGGGAAAAACAAAAAAGGTTGAAAGCCTTATAAAGAGGTGCTTTGAAATTCTGGAGATTTTCACAACTCAAATAGGATTGCTATATAAGCAGCAAAATTAGAGCGATCGCTAACCTACGGTGTCTGGTATAAACACAAGTCGATTAGCAGAATAAAATTTCTCCTATCAAATAAACAACAACCATAACCTGAAGGATTGTATTTTTCAACCAACCTACTGACTACAGCGGTTTAAGTTGTTCTAAAACATTAGAATCAAGATATTTTTGTTCGATAATCTCTACAGAATTATCACACCACTTAGCAACCACTACAGTAGGAACGCCTTTGGCAATTTGTTCGGAGATAAAAGTATCACGACAAGAGTAAGGAGTTGTTTTGCGTTCTACTATGGGGTCTACAATTTTATCCCAAGCACGGCGGGAAAAGTTTCTGTAATGAATTGATAATTCTTCTGGGGATGGAAAGACTAACGACTCTGGCTCAAGATTTTCTGACTTAATGGTTAGAAGTAATTGCTGTAGTTGTTGATTGCAGGGAAAAACTCGCTTTTTATTATTCTTAGAACTATTAACTCTGACCCTTTCACCATTGCCTACTTGAACTAATGCGCTTTCAAACGTAATTCTAGAGCAATTAGGCATAATATGCTTCCATTGAAGACCGATAGCTTCTGAAGGTCTACAGCCAGTTAAGAATAAAAACTCAATAAAGGTCACGTAATAACTGTAGCCCATCCCTTTTGACGGTTTGTGATTTCTAAAAGCCTGTATAATCTTTTGCTTTTCCACTTCACTGAAAGCATTAGGTTGTGAATCTTCCTGCCATTTATGCTTGGGAAGTTCATTATACATTCCATCAAAGGGATTAGAAGTCACTAAACCATGTTTAATTCCCCATTTACAAGCTGCTGAAAGGTACATTAATACATCTTTGGCTTGTGAATTGGTAGTTTGTTGCAAAAGCGCAATCCGAATCTTGGCAGCTTCATCCAATGATTGATAACGGCAGCGTTTGATATGTTTCTCAAGTACAGCTAGTTTATCTATAGTACGAGGTTTTAAAGATTGGCGCTTGTAGTCAATATACCTATCCCATAATTCGGAAATACTTAGTACTTTCTGCGGTTCCTTTGGATTAACTATGGATAGGTGTCGCTGTGACTTGTACTTAGACAATATTTCATCAAAGTCGCCAGCGAGTATGTCTAGTTCTATTTGACGCGCTTTTTGTTCTGCTAATTTTCGATTTTCTGGTGTATCGGCTAAACCAAGTGTTATGTATCTATTGTTATTACCACAGATTTGTCTTGGCAGTCTCAACCGTAATCGCTCTTGAAAAGTTTCAATACCTACCGATCCCTTAACGGCTTTGTGTACTGTGTTCATACTCTTATTTTTGGCTATGAGAATAATACATTCTATAAAATCATAGCCATTTCATAGCCAAAAAGACAAGGAGAATAGTCAAAGTTTCGATACTGATAGTCAATTCATAGCCAAAATAGCTTATAGGATAGCTAGATTTTTGTAGATATGAAATCTTTTATAAGCTGTAACCCCTATAAATTCGTTACTTTAAATACAGATTGCTAGAGAGCCCGCGATGAGGATTGAACTCATGACCTCACCCTTACCAAGGGTGTGCTCTACCACTGAGCCACGCGGGCAAATTTATACTTGAAAATTAGGGGTTAAGAGTAATAAGTTAAAATTGTCACTTACTACTCCTAACTTATAGATGTGGGCCGAGCTAGATTTGAACTAGCGTAGGCGTAAGCCAGCGGATTTACAGTCCGCCTCCATTAACCACTCGGACATCGACCCTTTGTCACCACGACTACTTATAGTATCACAACTCTTTTGAATTGCCAAGGGGGTTTTGAAAAAAAATTAGGAGTAAGGAGTTAGAAGATATTCTTCTCCTTTAACTCAAGAGTTCACCTGTTTCTTGGAGAGAGTGCAAGCGACGGTAAATTCCCTCTTGCTGTAAAAGTTGATCATGGCTGCCGACTTCCACAATCTTGCCTTGATCCAAAACCACGATCTTATCTGCTTCGCGTACTGTACTGAGACGGTGGGCAATGATAATTGTTGTGCGGGTTCCCAGAACTGATCGCATTGCTATCTGAATAGAACGTTCCGACTCATAATCCAGGCTGGAGGTGGCTTCGTCAAAAATCAGTACATCTGGTTCCACGAGCAAAGCTCGGGCAATTCCCAAGCGTTGTCTTTGTCCACCAGATAATCTGACTCCCCTTTCACCTACCATTGTGTAGTAACCGTCGCTTAGGTGCTGGATGACTTCATCGAGTCTGGCTATTTTACAGGCTTCCTCAATTTGCTCAAAACTAGCATTTAGCTTGCCATACTTCAAGTTGTCTAGCAAAGTACCGTTGAAAACGTCTACTTCTTGGTGAACGATTGCTAACCTTCGCCTGTATTTGCTGACTTCCAAAGTGCTAATATCTTGACCGTCAATGAGAATTTGACCGGATTGAGGTTTAAAGTACCGCAGTAGCAGCTTTACCAAAGTAGATTTACCAGAACCAGATCGCCCCACTAACGCCACTGTTTGATAAGGTTCAATCAATAAATTAATGTCATCCAAAACTCGGCGGTTAGCTTCATATTCAAAACTGACGTGAGATAACTCTACTTTGCCAGTAAATTGATACGCTGCATCTTCCTCGTTTCGTGCTTCTAAAAGCTCAATCTTATCGATTTCGTCTTTTTGTTTGAGGAACTCATGATACCGCAGCATTGAAGGATAGCGACGGGCAAAAATCTCCGCGAGGATGCTAATAGGTTCCAACTCAGAGTAAGCCATGCTGGAAAGAGTTAATGTCATAATAAATTGACCAAGGGAAATCTTTCCGTTTAATGTTGCCGCTAAAGTCAAACCGAGGATCGTAAACAAGCAGCACTCAACAACAGTTCTCCGCAAGGTTGCCAGTTTTACATAACTCTTGTGAATGCGCTTAATAACTACGGTTAACTCACGGGTTAAACGTAGATTTTGTCGTTTTAGTTCCTGTGCTTCCGTAGAAAATGCTTTGACTGTTTTAATGTTGGTAACGATTTCAGATGTCCGGCTTTCAGTGTCTTCTATATATTTATCCAAGCGGTTATCGTGCCAAACGATCCGCTTCAACTTCGTCATAGTGTAGGTAAGGATAGCGACAAAGGAAATCAAGTATAAAATCGCAATCCGCCACTCAACAAACCAGATAAACACAAAAATTCCGCATAATCGGAAAAATTTAGGAATCAACTGTCCGGCAATTTCCGGGTATGAGAAGGTATGATTTAAGAGACCTTTGGCTACTCTTGCTGCAATACGTCCAGGGTTATTTTCGTCATAAAATTCCAGTGGCAGAGTGAGAATTTTTTCTACGGCTTTTTGACTCTGCTCCCGACGTGCCGTTAAAGCTATATCCCAGTGAAACCAACTTGTTAACCAAGGTTGAGTGGGTGCGCTTAATACAGTGATCACAAAAATTAAACTCAGTAAGACACCTAGAGATAAAGGTTTGCTGACTGGATAATTGATGGTTTTAGCAAAAGTAGCGATCACACCAATCAGTGGTTTGTCTAATGGTTGACCAGATAAAATGTTTAAAATCTGCCCGATTGCATAAGGTACAACCAAATCAATAATTTCGTAGATACTGGAGGCAGCAATACTGAAAATACTGGGCTTCCAGTAGGGACGGAAGTAGTTCAGAATATCTTGAAATTTTGCTGATTCCATGATTCCTTTAACTTAGGAACGCCCAATCAATGGGGACTAAGATAGATGCAACATTGTTATATTACATTTGTGCTACAAACGAGTCAATGTCTAAACAAAGAAATCATTCTTGCGGCGTAGTTCTGAGGTGAGACGGGAAATAGGATGCCATGGAGATGTAGCTTTTATTTTAATGCCACATCTCAATAGACGGTTCGTCTGGTAGCTCCAGAGTAACAGTATGACTCAGGAACACTGTGACCGTGTTAGACATCTAGACTGTGAGCGCTCGGTAACTGAATTACTAATTCGGCGTTCTGATTGCCGGCTGAATATGTTCACAGCACAATACTGCTCGGTTAAGCCCTTTTTAATTATGATAGACAACGATATTTCAAGGGTTTCAGCCTACTTTATTTCCTTAACCGAGCAGTATTGGTTCACAGCAGGTCGGGCAAGATATTTTTAAGTGCGGTTGTGTCGAATGAGAGATTCTAACTAAATCCTGTCAGAAGGCACAAAGGCAGCCCAAAAAACAGATTCTCCGTTCAACCCTCCGCCTTGGGGAGATCTGGTAGAGTCGATGTCCGGTATTATCCGGAGCACCTCTCTGTTAAATCTGGGCGT
>JAQYWN010000162.1 GCA_029379265.1 Rhizonema sp. NSF051 | reverse complement strand
AGATTGTAAAGCCCTACCTATTTGTAATTTTTGAAAAACTAAGACAATAAATAAAGTTGTCATTAAAGCAAGAATAAATAAATATGTCTTTTCAAAAAGTGGGCGAGATTGGACAAAGATAAAACCTGCTAAAATGAGCAGCCAAATTCCCGAACTGATCCAAACTGTTCCTAACAAACTTAGAAGTACGATCATCAGCATTGAACTGCCTGATCCTGCAACGACTGCCCAAGGTAATAAATTCCAACAGAGCAGTTCTTTTTGATTTGGACCGGGTGCAACTATTGTGACAGGTATATTACGCCCTGATGGTCGTTTGTTCAAATCTTTTAGGACTTCCTCAGTTGACTGATAACGTTGTGCGTGGTTTTCTTGTAGCAAGCGATCAATAATATGTGCTAATTCCTGAGTGATCGGTTGCTTCAAGTGCTGGCGCCAGTTTTGAATCCAGCCATAGCCGTGTCTTATCCACAGATCCCTCGTACAAATATTCGTTAGTAGGTGAAAGGAAGTTGCGCCCAAGCTGTAGAGATCGCTTGCGGGAAAAGCTTCACCCTCCTGCATTTGCTCTATTGGTGCATACCCAAGAGAACCGATCATTGTTCCTGGTTTTGCGATCGCTGTTGCCGTTGCTTGCTTAGCCACCCCAAAATCAATCAGCACTAACTTGCCATCGCTTTGAAAGCGAAGGATATTTTCAGGTTTAATATCTCTGTGTATGACTTGCTGCTGATGTACTGCTTGCAGCACAGGTAACAGATCGTGCAAAAGTTCTCGAATCTTTGCTTCGTTAAACACCCCCTGTTGTTGCAACTCCTGCAATAAATTTTGTCCTTCAATAAACTGCTGTACTAAGTACAGGTAATTGTCTTCTTTAAAGTACGCATATAGTGTAGGGATTTGATGATGTTGTCCAAGCTGTTGCAGACGTCTTGCTTCTTGCTGAAACAACTCAGTTGCTTTTTTAAGTGACCAACTACCTTGCGCTTGCGGTGCCAGTTGCTTGACAACACATTGTTCGTCAAGTTTATCAACATCCTCTGCTAAATAGGTACGAGCAAATCCTCCGCCTCCCAAAGGCGCGATCACTCGATATCTACCCCGGAGAAGCGGTATCAAACCTGTCCCACAACTCACACAAAAATTTGTTCCAAGTGGATTTTGAGGATAAGGGCAATCAGGATTGAGGCAGCAAATCATAAGCAATTCAAAATTCCAAATATAAAATTCAAACTTAATAAAACTAGTGATAGCAAGCCACAGGTACTAGCTGTATGCGAATTGTAGATGAGACAGCTTACTATTATGATAATTTTTTTTGATCAAAAAAATATACATCATGTCGTACATAACATGATGTATGGGTGATAAATCTTATAGCAATAGGGTTCAATCAGTACTAAAAACGCATGTAAAGACTGTTCATGGAAAGTTTCTACTATTTTCCCAAACTAAAATCTTAAACCAACACCACCTTGTACAGCGAAAGCTGTACCACCATCACGAAAGGCATCGAAGGCAATAATAGCGTTACCAAAAATAACAGTGTTACTATTTGGGATAATATAATCGACTCCTGGTTGCAAGGCAAAGCTAATTTGATTGCCTACAGGAGACGGCGTACTACCTCCAGCTAACACAACTCCAGCTCCCAAGTAGGCATCAGTTTGCCAATTGATGGGAACGTCGTAGGATACTGTTGGCACAACTGCTGTACTTTGACCAATGAGAGCTTGAGCGCGAAAAGAAACTGGAACTTTCAGAAGCTTATAGCGGAAAGCAAGAACCCCTCCGGCTTGAACACCGTCTGAAAGACCAACAGTTGGACCTACACCAACATAGCTGCCATATGCTACTTGAGCTTTCGCTGGTTGTACGAATTGGGTAAAACCCAAAAATGAACCAGCCAAAATCACTGACACCAAATACTGTAGATACTTCATAATCCCAACTCCTCACAAGATTTTGGATCAGTCATTATAGTTAGGAATGAGTATGTTTGAGTTCTGAATTAAAAACTCTTTATCACTCCTCACTCTCTTAAGGGCAACGAGGATGAACTCCTCCTTGAGTACAAATATAAGCTAGTTGCCTGGGATCTAAATTTTTGACTTGACTAAAATCAACCCCTTGCACTAGTGCAGATTGTGTGCCTACTACTGGTGTTTTGACAAATTGATCCGTTGGGTCCTGTTTACTAGGAGAGAGTATTGCTCCCTGAAAATTGGCTCCTGCAAGATTTGCTCCCCTTAAATCTGCAAGACTCAAGTCAGTATTTTGTAGGTTAGCGTTTTCCAGGTTAGCAGAGCGTAAAATAGCACCATTAAGACGAGTAGCACTTAGTTTAGCATTACGGAGATTGGCACCATCCAAATAAGCTCCTGATAAGTCTGCTCCTTGCCAATCTGTGTTGGTTAAGTTAGCAAATGATAATTGCGTTCCTATAGCGGTGACGCGACCTAGACTAGCACCGTATAGTTCAGCTTCATTCAATTTCGCTTCGCTTAAATCCGCGCCAGTGAGAATAACATTTTCCAAGACCGTGTTGCGTAAATCAGCTCCCGTTAGCTGGGCACTGCTAAGATTAGCATTAATTAAACGCGCATTAGATAAGTTGGCTTTGTTAAGTATGCTGCGGCTTAAATCGGTACGGTTCATCAAGACACGGCTCAGGTTAGCATAAGTGAGATTGACTTGTTTCATCTGAGCAAAGCTCAAATCAGCAATCCAATCATCGTCAGTATCCCAGCGACCATCCTCACCAGGTCCTCGAAAGCGACTCCCCTTGAAACTAGCTTGGTTAAGATTTGCAAACTTGAAATTCACTCCCGATAGATCAACTCTGTCGAGTATTAAGTTGAAGGAGTTTTGCCCGGAGCCACTTTGACCTAATTGAACCCGGCTTAGATCCATGCCGTTTATTTGAGTGCTAGATACAGCCAGAATCTTGTTGAGCGTCCGCTGGTTAATATGTAACTGCTGTTGTCGTAATTCTCGCTGTTGAGGGCTGCTTGCTGTAGACTCCACATCCTTGGCAAGCAATTGATTCATGCGTTTTAAATTCGGGATGGCTAATGGTCCAACACTTACTAAAGCTTGTTGAATTGTATCCTGTAGGATGGGATCTGTTTCTTTAACCAGCAGATCGATTAGATATTGGATTGCTTGGTGGTTATTGAGGGTACCCAAAGCCAGAATTACACTCCGGCGCTGCCCTTGGGTAGTGCTATTAGAATTTAATTGTTTTACAAGTGCGAGAAACTGTTGACTGTTGCGCTGTTCGGTTGCTCGCTGATTTTGCTGATTTTGAATGTAAATTTGGGTACTTACTAAAGCTACTAATACAGCAATCATACTTAATAGTGCTACTCCTACCAGAGTCAGACTTGAATTTTGCCGGACTCGCTGCCAAAGGTTATACTGCTGGCTTGGTTCTGGTGTAACCACAATTGATGCGATCGCCGCTTCTTCATCTCCTTCTAACCACTGAGATTGACTTTGCTGATTCTCTTCTAAAGATGAAGGCGTAAACGGCTGACTGGCATCTATTGTGTAAGTACCAGAACAGCGATCATGTATTGCACGCCGCCCTTGTTTCCATGGTAACCCCCATGCTTCTCCTAACATCGATAGCACAACCAATGCCATGAAAATACTTAACTCGGGAAAGAAAAGGCTGTTGCGCCACAGAAAATAGGCAATGGAAATGGGCAGAGTCCAACGACCGATTCCCTCTCGTATTAAGACTGCTTGAAAACCTGGTGGTAGTCCTTTAGAGGTCACAACTTGAACATAAAACCAACGTTTCGGAATCGTGCTACCAGTTTTTGCCAGTAAGTATAATTGCCAGATAGATACTGTTACAGGTGCTAAAATAGCTACCGTCCATAAGAAATTAGTCGGCCACGCTACGTTACGGGTGCCAAGCTGCACGGGCAAAGCTAACGGGCGGGCGATCGCTCTTTCTGTTACTACCAGTATGGGGTTGAGAGGTACTCGGTTGAGATCGCCTCGAGAATTGGCGTACACACCAATACCAAAGGGTACTAACCCACTGGCAACCACCAGTGTCATTTCAATAGCCCAAGCGGCAAATCGCCTAGTAGTTAGGGGAAGCGATTTGGCTCTTCCCGGTTCTTGCAAACGATTGGGTTGATTACTACTTCTCCTCACAGTTGGGGTTGCCATCAGATAATTCCCTTTAACTTTATTGTTACGCCTTGGCTAATGTAGTTAAATCACGTTACTGAATACGTCGAAAGCTATTTAATACAATAAATTTGTAGTACACACTCAGCAACGCCTGTCGCCTCAACGGGAGCCAGTGCTGTTCAAAGCAGCGTCTCCGAAGACTGAGAAGACGGAGAGCCAGTGTACTCCTGTATTGCGTTGGGAAACCCCCCGAAGTTCGTCCGGAGGGAAACCCTCCTTATGGCTCCTCAGTAGTCAGCAATTGAATTGAATTTTGTTTACATCGGTAACAAAACTCAACTTCTCACAAGACTTGTAGGCTGAGAGATGAGGACTGAATACTTACAATTTTTATCCAAGGTACACTAGTAATGCTTAAAGTGACAAACCAATTGCACGCTAGAGATCACATGTTAAGGAAGTCGGGCAAGCACAAAGAAGTTCTCACTCCTAGCTTTCGCCAATCAGAACTTTAAAGGAAAGCAGGAGAGGAAAAGGGTTTTCAAATTTTTAGTTAAAGTTAGTTCTTAAATTATACAAGTAATTGTTTGGAAATCAACGTAACAGATACTCTCTGTACACCCCTTGTCTAAAATTGGGAGAGGGGCTTTCTGGATCTGACAAGGGTAGATTTTTTACATTCTGGTTAAGGTAAGACTTGGGAGACGATTCTTGAACGGAAAAAAGACTTTTCAGCAAGCCCTAGTTAGTACCGTCCGTTTGAGCGGTTCGGTTTTCCCTCACTCCCCAAGTCCTTTTTTGTCTTGCCACCACCCAATTTTAAAAAACATACACCTGTGAGGGCACTTGGAGAGGGAGAGAGTGTATGAGATCCAAATGAGAACCGCGATAGTTACATTTTTTTCACAGAATAATTCTGATTGCAGCAGTGACTCCCTTGCCTCCTCGTTCCTTACTACTTACTCCCCTTCCTCCCATATTCCCTTAACTGTTTCAACAATTTTTCTTGAGATGAAGGGGAAGGAAAGATTGCGGTTGTTGGTTGAGACTGTTTAGTGTCACTTTTTAAAGCAGTAGGTGAGAGATCGAAAACCATCTGCTTTTGGTTTTGCTCGATATTGAGTGTAGGAATTGCCGAAGTTTGGTTATTGATAACACGAACTTTTGCTGAGTCTAAGGTAGCGGGAATTACCGGACTTTGATTATTAATAACAGCAGCTTTTGCCGAGTCTAGGGTAGTAGCAATCTGTACTTGCTGTTGCATCTGTTGTGTGGAAGACACTAAGGTACTTAGACCATTTACCAACTGCCGAAGATTTCGCCGAAACTTTGGATCACCTGTTAACTCATCAAGATCCGATGTAATTTTTTGTGTGTTTTCAAATGTGACTCTTGCAGAATCTAAAGTTTGTTGCAGTACCGTGACATTATTTGGATTGTTTAAACCTTTAGTAATATCACGGAGATTAGCAGAAGCTTGTGTAGCATTTGCCGAAAGAGTTTCTAAGTTTTTTAGTAATTGTCCTTGAGTGATGCGATTCAAAGCAGGTGATAGGCTGCTAACTGTTGAGCGCAGTTGTTCGCTTGTTTGAGAGATATTGTTTAAGGTTGAAACAAGAGAAGATCGGTTAGTTGTGACTAAAGTATCAAGCTTGTTAACCAGTCTATTGGCTTGAGTTGCTGTGGTTCCGAATTGACGTGCTGTAACACGCACTTCATTTAAGGTTTGAGTGGAGGATGTCGTAAGTTGATTTGTAGCTCTTTGAACTGTAGCGCTAGTAGTAGAAATACTGTTAATTTGTTTTTGTAAGCTTTTGCTAACAACATTGAAACTGCGACTTAACTCAGCAACATTAGACGCCGCCAATCCAGCATTTTCCACAGTCTTATTGAGATTGCGATAGAATTGATCGCTACTGTAAGTCGATGTCAATTGTGTTGAAGAGCGAATAAGTTCATCAATACTGACCCCAATTTGACCCATTAAATGAGTGCCGTTACAGACAATAATCTGAGGGTCGCAATTTTTGTCCATTGGTTTAGTGACGACAGTTCCAGCTGGTATCGATGCTCTTGGCGTGATGTCGATAATGCCTTCGCTAATCAGTCCTGATTGATTCGCTTCTACCAGCAGATTATGACGTGGGATAACTAAGTTACGTTGGGCAATTTCAATTTCTACTTCAACTTTATTTGCTCCTGGGCGGATAGCAGAAATATTACCTACTTTGACACCACGATATCGAACCACTGCCCCCTTTTGCATTCCCCCAGCGTCAGTAAACTCCACAATCGCTTTGTAAGAATTCTTGCTGAATGTAAGTCTATTCAACCAGAGAAGAATTAACCCTAATACCCCCAGTCCTACTAGGAATAGCAATCCCACAGAGCCTTCTCGAATTGAGCGCGATCGCATTTTATTCCTCTCCTAAAATTGTCCTAGCCAACAAGATGAATCGGTCCAGAGATACTCGCACTGAAAAATTGTCTAATTAAAGGATTATCTGTATTGTCAATTTCATTAACTGTACCCTGCCATTGCACTTTACCTTCGTACAGAAACACAATATTGTTAGCTGTACGACGAATGGTACTATCTTGATGGGTCACAATAGCATAAGAACCACAAACCCCATGTGTACATTGCAACTCTCGGATTAAATCTTCTATCACCGTTGAGGCAATTGGATCGAGTCCGGCTGTAGGTTCATCGTATAGCAAAACTTCTCGTTTATCTTTGGGGTTATCCGGATCGGACATAATAGCACGAGCAAAACTGACTCTTTTTCGCATCCCTCCGGAAAGTTCGGCAGGGTATCGTTCCGCTGTGTCTGCTAAACCCACCATCTGCAATTTTTCATGGACGAGTTCTCGAATGCGCGATCGCGAAATTTTTGAGTTTTGAAACAGTGAAAAACCCACGTTTTCTTCCACTGTCAGCGAATCAAATAACGCTGCTTGCTGAAACAGCATTCCAATACTAACTGGTTCAGAATGATCCTCAATCAACCCTTCTCGCCGTATCCCTTGTACGTAAACTTCCCCTGTATCAGGAAAAGTTAACCCAGCAATAACCCGCAAAATCGTTGATTTACCGGTACCACTAGGACCAATAATTCCTAGAGCGTCTCCTGGATAAATCGTCAAATCTACATTATCTAAAACCTTTTTATCGCCAAAAGCCTTAGAAACGCCTTTTAGTTCAATCAACGGTTCTTTCATCGCTTAATCGTTAATGGATAATGGATGGTAGATGGTAGAGGGCAAACGACTACTAATAACTGTACGGGCGGGTTTTACATTTAATCGTGCTTGGGGACTTCCAAGTTGTCTAGATTAAACCACTACTCATTAACTATTAACAAATAACAACTCACTATTAACCACTCACAACTAACAAATTACAAAAAATGCAAGACAATAATGTCATAGTCATTGGTAGCGGCATTGGCGGGTTAACTGCTGCTGGGTTGCTTGCTCGTTACGGTAAGCGAGTCGTTGTCTGTGAAAGCCATACAATTGCTGGAGGTGCTGCTCATAACTTTAGACGACGGGGATATGAATTTGATTCTGGTCCTTCATTCTATTGTGGTCTGACTGATGACCAAAGTTTGAATCCCCTCAAACAAGTTCTTGATGTTTTAGGTGAGTCCTTAAAAACTGTACGCTACGAGCCTTTAGGGCATTATCACTTCCCGGAAGGCAGTTTTCCAGTTTATAGCCATGCTCTTGCTTATCGTGAAGAAATCGCCAAAATTACGCCTCAAGGTGCGATTGAACTCAAGCAGTTTGAAGAACGCTTGCTCTGTCTGTACGAGGGAATGAAAGGTATTCCAACCTTAGCTTTAAGGACAGATTGGCAGTTGATTCCCGTGTTACTTAGACGTTATTTGCCATCTTTGTGGAAAATTCTACCTCATTTGCCTATTCTTCAAGCATCTGTTGGCGATGTCATGGATGCAACAGTGCAAGATCCTTGGGTGCGACGGCTCATCGACCTGGAATGCTTTCTACTATCTGGTTTAAAGGCACATGGTACTATTGCTCCAGAAGTCGCTTTTATGTTAGGTGAACGCTCCCGTGGTGTTGAGTATCCTTTAGGAGGAAGTGGAGCAATTGTCAGTGCTTTAGTACGGGGATTGGAAAGGTGGGGAGGCAAATTGCTGTTGGGATGTCACGTCGAGCAAATTCTTGTAGAGACAGGCAAAGCGATCGGCGTGCGTTTGCGAAACGGTGAAATCATCAAAGCAAGTGTTGTCATATCTAATGCGAGTATCTGGGATACTTACAATCAACTATTACGTCCAGCGGACTTACATCCAACTTACAGAAATGTAGCATTGGAGACGCCTGCTGTTGATAGTTTTATGCATTTACACTTAGGTATTCGGGCAGATAATTTAGAGAATTTAACAGGACATCATGTGGTGATCCACGACACTAATAAGGATATGACAGCGCCGGGTAATACTTGTATGATCTCAATTCCTAGTGTCTGGGATGCAACACTTGCCCCCACTGGACACCATGTAGTTCACGCTTACACTCTCGAACCTCACATTGGATGGGAACGTAATGATGAGTATCCACAAAAGAAAAGCGAGAAAGCACAAACTTTATATCATGCTTTAGAGCGTATCATCCCAGATGTTAGGGAACGTGTAGAGTTGGAACTTATTGGTACACCTCTAACCCATGCTCACTATCTCCGAAGGTATCGGGGAACTTATGGTCCGGCGATCGCTGCTGGTAAAGGAATGTTTCCCAGTATGCATACACCCATTTCCGGATTGTACCGTGTGGGTGATAGCACTATGCCAGGAATCGGTGTGCCTGCAGTAGCGGCATCTGGTATACTGTGTGCAAATAGTTTGGTGAACGTTCGCTCCTACACGGAAATCCTAGATAAAGCACTTAACAATTAGCTATTACCTTGATTATCTGAAATGATGTTTGCTGCCGGAATGTAAGCACTGTTCATGTGACGTTCTCCAACGTTCTCGTTTATTTCTTCATCTGGAGTGCGTTCTTCATCTAGGCCACCTGTATCTGGCTGATCTAAATCCAAAGACTTGGGAGGTTCCTTAGCTTGAGAAAAATCGATAGGTGGATTGGGTTTTCAGAAGACATAAGTCTAAAAAAAATATGGTTCTCGATTATTCAACTTAACTGTTGTCAGAGTAGTAAACATCACTCACTTGGTAGACTGTGGCGTTGAAAAAAGTCCCAAATTGTCTTACTAGCGTTAAAACCAAGGTTTTGATTGAACTTCTTTAAGCTGGCATCACTAGAGGCACCTCCGGGCCAGAAATGTCCACCACCCACTACAGATGCTAGAATAACTTCTGTACCTTTACTACAACCGGAGTACCGAGAGACATTGACAAAAAAGCGATCCTTCGGATTGGGATCGGGAAGCTTTCGTACTTGGGGTTGTGAGGCACATCCATCATGTTGACGCCAAAAACTTACCGTTTCTGGGATAGAGATTACCGATCCCCTTTGACTGTCATGATCGCCTTGATAGTGTACTGATTGGTCGTTTGTACCATTAATCATCAGCATTGATACAGTAGTCGAAGGATGGCAACTAGGTTTGAATTGAATGGGAAGAGAACCTGCTACTGATGCAAACGCGGCAATGCGATCAGGTAGCTTACAAGCTAGAGCTTGGGTAAGTATTGCACCTTTAGAAAAGCCAGTAGCGTAAATTCTCCGACTGTCAATATTTCTAATTTGTTGGATATGCTCGAGCAATGCGGTAGTAAACGAAACATCATTTACCTTTGCTGGAAATCTACCTCTGAGGCTCCATTCACCATCAACTCCATCTGGATAAACGACAATAAATCCTTTTTGATTTGCCAAATCATTGAAGCGAGAAACTTGAGCGATGGAATGACCACTACCACCATGCCCGTGAAACACAATTACTAAAGGCATCGGCCGATCTGGATCGTAAGATTCTGGAGTGTAAAGATAGTAGGTGCGCGCTGTTCCTTGGTCATTTAACTGTCCGTCACTATCACTCGAGGAGCTATTATCTCCAGGCATCGTCGTTTCTTTTGCATCAATAAATTTGCAGGATGTTATAACAGTAATTGAAAACAGGCAAACAATAATATATCTGAAAAGGGCGAGATTTAGATAGCTATTCACAGTTATTTCAATAGAGAAAGATAAATTATTATATTGACTTCCTTGCCTGTCTGTCCAAGGCAAATGATACAGTTTTTACTCCTAAGATGATATTAATGGATACTCCTAATTATAAGCTTGTGCTTGTATGAACAGCGCGAACGATCACAGACAATATGCACCAGCAACACAACGTAACCGCGAACCTATTCTCGAAATTCTTCTACAAGTACTGCCTCCTACTGGCACCATTTTAGAAGTCGCAAGTGGTACTGGGGAACATGCAGTTTTTTTTGCTCCACACCTTATTCCTCGTAAATGGCTACCCTCTGACCCCAATCCAATTTCTCGTGATAGTATCATCGCATGGGCTGCACATTTTTCGTCCAATAATCTTTATCCACCTATAGATCTTGATGTTCGTGCCCCCATTTGGTCCGTAGAGAAAGAGGCATCATCTGGGTGGCTTAATCATCGTGAGTTAGATAACTCACCAATAACAGCCATTGTTAGTATAAATATGATTCATATCTCGCCGTGGTCGGCAAGCCTTGGATTAATGGCAGGTGCCAACCGTATTCTCTCGCCGAAGGGCATACTCTATTTATATGGTCCATATAAAAAAGGTGAAAAACACACTGCGCCTAGTAATGCCGCTTTTGATGAAAGTCTCCGCGCACAAAACCCAGAGTGGGGTATACGCGATCTTGATGAAGTTGTCGCAGCAGCTGATACACAACATCTCACTTTACTTGAGACTTACCAAATGCCAGCCAACAATCTTTCAGTAGTATTCCAACGAGTCTAAAATAACAATCTTACTCCTTTTTGGGTGAGATTGTTATTTCGGTATAGCCATCTGATGTGAGTTATCATTTTGAAGGAAACTAACCACAGTAGCGAGAGCCATTATTTGGGTAAAATTACACTCAATAATAGTGTTTAAGTTTAAAAATTCTGATTGAAACTGAGGAGCTAAAACGACTGTGGCAAGTGAAATATCTGAGCGCTTTATGCAAACGCTACAGCAAGTAGAAGAAACTGGTGAGGTTGAACCCCTAGTAGCAATGTTTACAGAATATGCAAAACTTAGTAATCTCGCTATGGTAGAACCATTATCTGGACGCGATGGCGCACGTCAAACACTGGCAAAAGTATTTGTAAATTTTGAACGTATCCATTCAAAATTTACAAATGTGGTTGAGGGTGATGGCACAGCAGTATTGGAGTGGGTTTCTCATGGGACTTTACCAACGGGTAAGCCTATCAACTACCGAGGTGTAAGTTTAATTGAAACAGCTAACGGGCAAGTGTGTCATTTTCGCACGTAATACGATTCGTGCCAATTCGTGCCACATAATACGCATGAAAAACCTGAATGAACTTTACTCACCAGCACCAGAGAGCTTCATGCAGAAGCTGAGTTGCCGTGAAACATAATAACGACAGTAGGGGCGGGTTTGACAGGATTGTTCGTTTTACTCACAAGTTACTAGATGAAACCCGCCCGTACAGTAGAGGCGGGTTTGACAGGATTGTTCGTTTTACTCACAAGTCACTAGATGAAACCCGCCCGTACAGTAGAGGCGGGTTTGACAAGATTGTTTGTTTTTCTCACAAATCACTAGAAGAAAACCCCCC
>JAQYWN010000161.1 GCA_029379265.1 Rhizonema sp. NSF051 | reverse complement strand
TTTCTGAATATAGCAATCCTATATGAGTTAAAGTCTTAGCTCCCCGACTTCGCAAAAGTTGCCCTTGAATCTCGTTTTTCACGAATGATTTAGGACTACTATATTCAACGAATATGTATAGCAAAACACAGTCTGATAGAGAAAATATAAGCGTTGCATCACTATTTATCAAAAGCCGATCTCAAATGTCTAAACCTACGGTTTCCCTTGTAAATAAATTAGGTTTACACAATTTACTTTGTGCGCTGACAGCACGATAGCTAAATACTGACTTTTTTGACATAGCATAGTTGCACTTACCCACAGCCGTTATACTATGCCTTTGGAAACGAAGACGCTAATACTGAGGAGTAGTAATGATACGGCTAATTATTATACTAATTTTCATGGGGCTACTGACAGGGTGTACAACCAGTGTTCTGGCACCGACTCGCCAATTGGTACATGATGCGATCGCGCTGGAGTTGCAACAGACTCAACAGCAACTCAACCAACAGCTAGATTTAGATTTTCAGGGATTTAAAATTAAACACCTATCAGTTACCGAACAAAAACCGCTATCGCTGCAAAATTTACCAGCTTTTCAGATATCAGGAACCTATGATCTCATCTTCAAGCTACCAAAACGTAGTCTAAAGCAACCAAGGAAACCGTTTAAAGTTTACATGCAACTTCAAAAAGAGGGAAAAACTTGGCGGTTGCTGCTTCCTGAAAAACGCGGCGAAGATGCTACAGGTTGGCGGAGCTATCTGATTCAATAAAGATTTAGGGATGGGTACTCAATACGGTTTGGATAAGCTTCGGGAGCAGGGGAGGAAAAAACCAATTGTCTATCATCTCTTTCCTCCCCCTGCCCCCCTAACGAACTCAACAGATAAATTCCTTAAGCGAACGGTATTGGATGGGTACTTCCCAATCCCCAAACATTTATGTGTAACTTTGAAAAGCATCACAAGGATTTCTGCCTGACTCTCAATCCAAAAGCATGATTGAAGTTATACCTTCAGGGGAGATTGAGCAAAGTGTATTTCAACTTATTTATCAGTTCCACTATTGGAATTGTCGTTTTGGTATTGCTTTTGTTTAGCACACTGCAATGGTTTCACATACCTACAGGCAACTTTCTTGACTGGGTTATTGGGGGTGCAAGTTTTGAGTGGCTGTTAGTGATTGTTACCGTACCGTGGAATGTGCATTTTCAGGCAAAAGAAGTCTTGGCAGAAGCAGTACAATCCACTGAAAAAGGAATTCCCGTAGATGAAAAACAACTGAAGTACGTCAAAGTTTTAGCAAAGCGATCGCTCCTCGTTGCGATTGCCTTACATTTACTCTCCGCCACTTGTCTTTACATCCTCTCTGCTACTGGTATTAGTGCTGTAGGTTACATCGGTTCCGGTGCAGCCTTGTTATTAACCGCTTTACGCCCAGCTATCAGTGCCTACGAGTATTTGTATGCGCGGTTAGCAATGATTCGTCAAGAATGGAAGTATCCTCGGGAAGATATTGTAGAACTCCGTAACCGCTTCAACACTCTTGAAGAAACTGTGAAGCGTTTAGAAGGACAACTCAACCCAGAAAATGCCTACTCATTAGCAGCAAATCAACAACTTTACTTAGAAGAAACACGCACTGAATCAGCTCGTCTTGCGGCTAGTTTAGAAGCATTACGCGCCACAAATCAAACCGAACACGAACGTTTGGCAAGAGAAGCACGACAAGCGATCGCTCAACTTGCCACCGATGGACAATTTCTCGATCACGTTCGCGAAATTATTCGTTTCTTCAAAACAGCATGAGAGTAATGAGTAATGAGTAATGAGTGATGAGTAAGTTTTTTTGAAGTAAGTACGTGAGTGGAAATAAACATAATTATGTTACGAATTGTACACATAGCTAAAAGCTTTATCCGCGAACAATGACAAAGGACAAATGACGACTCTAACCAATTACGTTTATTTGTGCCGAACTACTTAGTAAAGCAAATGAGCAAGATAGAGAGATTTGAAGATTTAATTGCTTGGCAAAAAGCGAGAATTTTGACCAAAGATATTTATCAAGTTACTCAACAAGGTAACTTTGCTAGAGACTTTGGTCTTTCTGGGCAAATACAAAGAGCAGCAGTTTCTATTATGTCAAACATAGCTGAAGGCTTTGAAAGAAGTTCTTTAGGTGACTTCCATCGATTTCTGTTGATAGCCAAGTCATCTTGTGCTGAACTGCGTTCTCAACTTTATATAGCTTTAGATATAGGCTATCTAGATCAGCTTAAATTCCACCAACTTTTTAATCAAGCAGAAGAAGTTGCTAAAATCATAGGGGGTCTTCGCGCCTCAGTCGAGAGACAAAAAAACCAAACAGACTTCTAACTTAGCACTGATTAGTCCGCTTTGGCTTCTTAAAGCTCATAACTCACAACTCATAACTCACAACTCATTACTCACAACTCATAACTCATTACTCACAACTCATTACTCATTACTCATAACTCATTACTCACAACTCATAACTCATTACTCATAACTCATAACTCATTACTCATTACTCACAACTCATTACTCATTACTCATTACTCATTACTCATAACTCATTACTCATTAAAGGAGTCCTGCTGACTCATACAAGCGTTTGAGCATTGCTGTAATTTTAGCACCATACTGCAAATCTGCTGACCAGCGTCCTGAAAGTTGATTGATTAATGGGGCAATACCACGAGTCACAAAGCTAAATCGCGGATCGACGACTTCTTTTACCAAGGGTTCTAAGCTGGCGTATGCTTTCAAGTGTTGAATATGCGCCCGCACCCCAATTCTGGCACTATCAAATGAAGCAACTACTGAACTTCCACCGATTGTGGCTAAGCCGGCAAAGTTATTTTGTTCTGGCTTGATATCGCCTCCAAACCTTAAAAATCCAGTTTCTACACACATTTGGCAAAAAGCCATGTCATAACTCACCCCTTCAATACAGGCTTCTTCCCGATACAGTTTTGGGAGATCGGGGAACTTCACCAAACCGCTTTCGTTATTGTTTCTCAAGAATAACTGCAACTGCACTTCCGAAGTATAACCCCGCGACATAATATGGTCAATTTGACCCAAACTAATGGGTAAATTTGAGCGTAAGTTGATTGTGTGACTGGCAGCATCCCAAGAGATAGAAACATGAAACTCTCTGAGTTCAACAGCTTTGATATAAACAATTTGGCGATAGGTAACTCGACGGACATTAGGCGCTTTCGACAAATCGATCCGCAAACGATCGACTAAATCTATAGGTATGTAAGCATTACCATTAATCAGCACACCTTTTTCTGAGTAATTTTGCCCATTAATAGTGATATTAATGACTGTCTGAATAGATGTATCTTCAGAACCAGGATCGACTGCACGACTCCAGGATACAATTCCATCTGCAATCCCCAAGGCAAAGTCGCGGCGGCGATTTTGTAGCAAAGAGCGATCATCTGGGCTCGTGAGAAAGCCAACCTCCATTAATAAAGAAGGAATTGTCGCCTGCCGACAGAAAATCAAATTACCCAAACCAGAAGCTGTATCTGGCTTGACTCCTCGATTCGGCAACTGGGGTACTCGGTGCAACAATCCTACCAACAAAAGTTCGGCATTGCTTTTGCGCTGATCGTTATTAGCAATGTAAAAGACGCTTGCCCCACGCACAGAAGGATTCGTTGCCGCGTCAGTATGAATTTCCAGGGCGACATCACCCTGATGAGCGCGGGAATTGATCCAGGCAATAGTTTGTGCTGTAGTCTGGTTATCAGGCGCTGCCAAAACTTCAAAATGACGTGTTCTTAGTTCCGTTACAATTAAATCTCGCAGCAAAATCATTTCCCGAGCTTCAGTTGTTCCCCCAGCGATCGCCCCTGGATCTATTCCGCCTGGTTCTTTAAGAGCGTGAGCAGCTGAAATAAAAATACGTCCCATCTTCAATATTTCCTAATAAATTTAAGCATGAGTGATGTTACACATTATTTTGAGTTTGGCAACAAGAATATAATAGCTATGAGTGGTCAGTTGTTAGTTGTTCAAAGTAAGTTGTTAATTGCTAACTCCTAACCACTAACCACCAATGAAAGCACGAATATGTCTATTCCCCGCTTGCATCCAGATACGATTGAGGAAGTTAAACAACGGGCGGAAATCTCTGATGTGATTTCCGAACATATTGTCTTACGCAAGCGCGGCAAGGACTATGTAGGTTTGTGTCCCTTTCACTCAGAAAAAAGTCCCAGTTTCACTGTCAGCCAGACTAAGCAAATGTACTACTGCTTTGGCTGTCAAGCTGGAGGAAATGTGATTAAGTTCTTGATGGATTTGGAGAAGCGCTCTTTTTCAGAGGTGGTGCTTGATTTAGCTCGACGTTACCAAGTCTCTGTCACAACCCTAGAACCTGAACAAAGACAGGAATTGCAGCGTCAGCTGTCTCTACGGGAGCAACTCTATGAAGTTTTGGCAACAGCCGAGCGGTTTTACCAACACGCTCTCAAGCATAGCGCCGACAATGCTCTACAGTATCTGCAATTCCAAAGACAACTGCGGGAAGAAACGATACAGATGTTTGGCATAGGATATGCTCCTGCAGGTTGGGAAACCCTTTATCGCTATTTGGTGGAAGATAAACGCTATCCAGTGCGACTGGTGGAGCAAGCGGGATTGATTAAACCACGCAAGGAAGCAGGCGGTTATTATGATGTTTTCCGCGATCGCATCATGATTCCCATCCATGATGTTTTGGGGCGTGTGATTGCCTTTGGTGGTAGATCATTGGGAGATGAGCAACCGAAGTATCTTAACTCACCAGAAACTGAAGTTTTTATTAAGGGTAAAACTTTATTTGCCCTTGATAAAGCCAAAGCTGCGATTTCCCAATCTGATAGTGCTGTTGTGGTAGAGGGATACTTTGATGCGATCGCTCTCCACGCTGTCGGCATTACCAACGTCGTCGCCTCCCTCGGCACTGCCCTCAGCCTGGAACAAGTTAGGCAAGTCTTACGTTATACTGAATCTAAACAGTTAATACTTAACTTTGACGCTGATAAAGCTGGAAATATTGCCGCAGAAAGAGCGATCGGCGAAATAGCTGAACTGGCATATAAAGGTGAAGTTCAGCTAAAGATTCTCAATATACCTGATGGTAAGGATGCTGATGAATACTTGCACGCACATCAGCCTGAAGACTATCGACAACTGTTGACAAATGCCCCTCTCTGGCTTAACTGGCAGATTCAACGAATTATCCAAGATCGTGATCTCAAACAAGCTACGGATTTTCAGCAAGTGTCTCAACAGTTAGTCAAATTAATGAAAAATATTACTAATAATGACACACGCAATTATTACGTTTCTTACTGTGCAGAAATACTGAGTTTGGGGGATGCCAGACTTGTACCTTTACGAGTGGAAAATCTCCTCACGCAAATTGCTCCTGAGAGGGGAAGTCGGGAAAAACCTTACCAAACGTCTTTGGCTAAAACCAAAAGCGATCGCTTATCTTCTGCCCCGACAAAAGAATCCAGTCTTCTAGAACAAGCTGAAGCTTTACTACTATGGATATACCTTCATTTTCCCGAACAACGTCAAGCAATTACTGAAGCTTTAGAAGACAGAGATCTGCAATTTAGCCTCTCCCATCACCGATTCCTATGGCAACAGATTTTAGAGATACCATCTGGAGGAATAGATTACAATTTAATCTCCACAGTACAAGACAAATACGTGGAGTCTGAAGAGGAAATGGCGTTAGTTGTTCATCTATTTCATCTGAACGAGAAAATAAAGCAAGAAACTCTTCGCACTCCCCAAGTCATACAAGCAGCAATTGCTTGTATGGAACGAGTACTGCGAGAAAAGCGCTATCGACACTTCTTAGAACTTTGGGAGACAACCGATCAAGAAGCTGAACCGCAGCAATGGGAGTCTTATTATCAAGCTTTTTATACTGAAAAGTTGCAGTTTCTAGAATTAGATCGCCAGCGACTATTTTCTATTACAGATTTATTGTGATGTCTCGGATGCCATCACCTATATAAGGAGAATTATTTAGATAAAATGCCGTTCTCAAATGTTGAAATATTGCCCATTAATTCCAAAGAATTATTATTTAACATTATCCCTCCGCCGTCAGAACAGGCAAATATTTTGTTTTGGGTTGATTCAGAATATTTTAAAAGCTTTTCATGCATTTCCTGAATAGAATTTGCATGAGGAACAAACTCCCAATTTACAAACCCTAATGCTTTTGTTGATAAACCCTCAATTATAGGATCACCACACAATAAGGATGAATCAATTTTTGGAGTCATCATTATTGCTCCTGCACTTACCCCGATGAAAATACCGTCATTTTTGGCAAATTCAGTTAACGGCTTTATCAAGTTTTTTTGCACAATATTTTGCCAGAAATGGAATGTATATCCGCCACTTAAATGTATAGCATCACATTTTAAAGCAGTTTCTAATAAATTAAAATTGTACTGCTTATCAGTATCAAAATAAACATCTATTTTTATTCCAAGCCTTTTATAGTAAGCTTCGATATATGCCAAATACTGCTTGGGAAAATCTGTTTGGGAGGGAAAATAGGCAATAGATTTATTTTTTTTGTTCTGAAAAAGAGAAATTATGGCTTCATCGATTTGTTCAACCTTACTCAAATTCTGATTACTTAGAAATAGAAGATTCATATTGCTTCTTGGAAATAGCGTGGCGAATGAATGAAGGATAACAGATCCCCTTTTTGGATTTATAGTAGGTAGGTTAAGTGGTTTTGACCGAGCGTAAGTTTATTCGTCATCATCTGGGCGATGCCCCCCTAACTAAAATCACTGTACTTTCTACACCAGTTGCGATTACCTCTGAGATACTGCCTTTAATTGCATGTTGTAGCATTCCCTCACTTGAAGCCCCCAAAATGACAACATCATAACGTTCAGTTTTCACCAACTTAATCACTCCATCAGAAACAGAATCAGCTTTAACTGGCATCATGGAAACTGATGTGGTATTCAATTTAGGGTTATCAAGAAGTTGGCGGCTGGTTTGTTCTAAAAGTGCCATATTTGGCTTTGATTCAGATGGCTTAAATACTTGAGCGAGGTGAATTTCTGGTTGTGGGTTATTACTTAAATTCATGAGTGCTGGAAGGAGTTTAATGATTACCGATTCATTAGAGCCACCAGCTATGGGGATGAACCAACGATTAAACGAATAAGTTCCAGAGGATTTTTTAGGGGATAATTTATGTGTCAATCCTAGAGATAAATCTCCTGTAACCTCTTCTGTTAAGTAGTTGACACCTAGTTTCACCAGCACAACATCACAGGTGGCTTTGTGAATTAGAGTATCAACAACGTCACCAAAAATACGACCAGGGGTAGAAGTGTTACCCTTCCAACCCATTAACATCAAGTCTATATGTCGCTCTTCAATTATCTCCTGAATTGCATAGGCGATATCATGAGCAACTCGAATTTGCGTATGAACAGGAATTTTCCACCGTTTTCCCATAAATTCTGCCTGTCGCAGCAAGTGCCGACTCTTTGTTGTCCTGACTTGTGCTTCTGCTGGAGTTGTGTTGCGGGAGACAAGAATTATTTGCAAACACTCTACTTCATAATGGCGATCGCGAGCAATAGCTGCTGCCATTTCTAATAAAGTTCCGGCTGTGTCAGGATTAGCTATCGGTACTAATAATCTACCTGTACCTGTGCTAGGCGATTGCGTTTGATAAACTCTATAAGAAGGTTCTCGTCGCGGTTCAGTTCGCCTGTTCTTACCATTGAGATGATTTGCTTCAGCGCTAATAATATCTGCATAAGTAATAATACCTACTAGCCTCCGGCTCTCAACAACTGGCAAACGACTGACTTGATAGCGATCTAATAAATATAGAACCTTGCTTAGCTTATCAAGAGGGCTAACAGTCAATGGACTGCCAGTCATAATTTCCCTGACGGAAGTATTACCTATTAAGTTACGAGCACGTATCTTTAGTAAATCACTTTGAGTAACAATTCCTACTAATTTATTGTCTTCTACAATCGGGAAGCCTCGATGTTGAGAACGGGAGAAAGCTTGCACTGCTTCATCTACACTTACTCCTGCCTCTAGAGTTTCTACCCCTTCTTCCATAACTTCTTGTGCTGTTATGTTTGTCAATATTCCTTCTATAAGGTTGTCTTTTTCGATATCGATGCCATTTAAATTTAAAATTTTGTTATACAGTGACCCTGGGAATATTTTGTCAGCAATCAAGTAGGATGTTACAGAACCAATCATCAGAGGTAGCACTAAAGTAAAATCCATCGTGATCTCGAATACAATCACAATTGCTGTAATTGGCACTTTGGAAACAGCGCTAAAAAATGCTCCCATCCCTACCAAAGCATAAGTGATAGGGGAAGCAGCTCCTAAAAAGTGAGATTGGCAGACACCTACTAAGTAGCCAATAGTACTACCCAATACGAGACTAGGCGCAAATAATCCTCCAGGCGCTCCTGACCCAAAGGCAACTAAGGTGAGCATAAACTCAGCGAAAAAGATGATCGCTGCCCAAGAAGGATTAGCCGAACTAGCAAGGACAAACTCTCCCCACTTAGTAGTATTATGAAAGGAAACGGGTAGCAAAGCGACTACAATACCAGATATCATACCAGCTACAGCTACCCGCACAGGTAAACTCATGTGGAATCGTCTGTAAAATTTAATACTAAAAATGATACCTTTATTAAACAATGCAGCAAGCAACCCAGTTATTATCCCCAAAACTAGGTAAAATGGGATTTCTGGAACTGAAAAACTGCTAGAATAGCCAGTGGATTGCAGTTGATGTTGGAGAGAGCTACCACCCAATAGCCGCGATACAACCCCACCAATAAACGAGGCGATAATTGCTGTTCCTAAGGTTAGTCCTGATAAATCTTGGAGCAACTCCTCCACAATAAACAAGACACCAGCAATTGGAGCATTAAACGCTGCTGATAAACCAGCGCCTGCACCAGCAGCTATCATCTGTCGCCGATGATCTGGAGATGTGGGAACTAAACGACTGATTCCTGCTGCTAAACCAGATCCTATTTGGACTGTAGGCCCTTGTCTTCCCAGAGTTATTCCTGAACCTAAAGCAATGGTGGCACTGACTAACTTCACAATAGCGACGCGCCAGGATAACCTCATTGGTACATTAGCCAAAGTTGCTTTTACTTGCGGAATACCACTACCACTAGCTTCTGGGGCTAACCTTTCTACTAGAAAGCCAGCCAAAAATGCAAGGCAAAACCCGATTGTTGGTAATACAATCCAAGCAGGTAACGTCTCAGTAGTCTGTACTCGCCATTGTCCTAACCATTGTGTTCCAAATTTGAGTAAAACAGCAGATATTGCAGCAACGATACCAATAACAGAAGCTTCTGCGATCGCTAAACCTCTTGTAGGGTGCCACAAAGCACGACAGCGCTGAATTAGAGAAATTAGATAGGGTGAGTTCAATTGTTTCTTCCTATGATTGATAATCTCTTAATTATCAGAGGTGGAGTGTAGCAAGAACTATTCCAATAGACATCTCCAGTTCCGGATGTAGGGGCGTTAGCGCAGCGTTAGCGCCCCTACCAAGGGTTTCAACGAACGCATAATTAATTTTCACTGCTATGTCTAATCAGTATCGCCAACTAGTATAATCAATTGTTTGACCACTGTATAGACGTTTTCTGCAACCATAGGATCTTGAACACGCCCAATAATTCGACCATTTTTTACATCTCGACTTTTCTCTTGAAATTTTGCGCTCGCCCTTCTTCACATGCCGAGTGTAAGTTTATTCGTCAGAATTTCGGCGATGCCCTTGGCAATGGCGCACATCCGTACCACCTCCCAATACGCGCTTTATATTCTACACTGACTGACTTGGCTAATTATTTTGAGCTACCTGTTTGACTTGCTCGATATCTAAACCTAAAGCCTCGGCAATCTGCTCCACAGTTGCGCCTAAACTCAGCATAAAGGGAATTCCTTCGAGCTTACCTTCGAGCTTACCTTCGAGCTTACCTTCCTGATAGACTTTAGTTTGTTTTAACTCGCTTAATCCCAACATTTTTTCAATCTCCTCTGTTCAAAGAATATACTGGGGAAACTTTGGAATAATTGGTAAAAGATCGTATCTGTTTTCACACAGCTTGAATTTTTTTTGTTGCTGACATAGCAATCTATTATACTTGAAAAAAGTTCTAGCCTACTTGTGTAGGCTAGGTATGAGATCGCCCTAATTATAGATAAAGGCAATTTAAACTTGTAGGAATATTCCGAAGTATTATTTTTATGGACAAAAGAGAGTATCGCGGGTATCGCGCCCTGTGGTTGGATTCGTCCCTTTGGCTACCTTACACAATTTGTCTTGCTCATCCTGACGAAGTAGCACATCAGTAAAATCTGCTCCGTCAATAATAGCTCCATCAAAATTGGCGTTAGTAGCAAAGGCACCCTCCAACACTGCATTTGTCAAATTCGCTTTGACTAAGCGAGCTAAGTCAAAAGTCGCATTGGTTAAGTCAGCTCCTTCAAAATTTGCCGATTCCACGTTAGCAGCAAAGAAGCTGACACCGCGTAGATTAGCGTGGCTGAAGTTACTATAGCGGAGATTACTATGCGCGAAGGTGGAATCTGTTAAGTCACGTCCCGAGAAATCAGCCTGTAGCAAACTATCTTTGTTATAGTCAAGTGCCAAAGCTGTTGGCACAAAACCTACAGTTACAGTGATGCAAATCACTCCCCAAAGCAATACACGGAGTATACTTGCCCAAACCGGATTGTTAAAGCAGGAATTCATTGTATTTTTAGCTAATGGCACATCCTCCATATAATTATCACGATATAGGTACCGCAGGAGAAAACCTAGTAGCTGAATGGCTAGAATCCCAAGGATGGAGGATTTTATACCGTCGATGGCGTTACCGCCGGGGAGAGATTGACATTATTGCTCAATTGGATGAGTTGGGGGAAGAGGACATAGGGACAAAAAATTTCTCTGCGTCTTCTTCCCCATCTCCCATATTGGTATTTGTCGAAGTCAAAACTCGTAGCCCAGGCAATTGGGATGCAGGGGGGAGAAGTGCGATCGCTCTGAAAAAGCAAACGACAATTTGTCGTACAGCTCAAATGTTTTTAGCTCACTATCCTGATAAGGCAGATTACTCATGCCGATTTGATGTTGCTATTGTCTGCTGTCAGCAAAAATTAAAAGAGCTTGCTGCGGTTACACTTACCCAGCAAGCCATAGCTAGTTCTTCAGTTGCCGGACACCTGTTAACATTACAGGAATACATTCCGGGTGCTTTTGACGCTGTATAATTTATGCCTAACAGCTAACAGCAATTACGCCAGCGTTTCTGGACAGTAGCCTAATCCTCTCACAAACTGTTGGCGGAACGCCTCTATTTCCTCTTTTTCCGGGCTACCATGAGAGACGATCGCCACTTGATAGCGACGCATCACGTCAACAGGACATTGTCCCGCCTCCAAACTCCAAAATGCCATTTGTACTCGCATTTGCGGTTCGTAACTAATTCCTAACTCATTTAAGAAAGCTCGAAAGTCCCGATCTTCTTGGTAAGAGATGTGATTTTTAAGTTTGATCCTCACCACCCACCCATCAATCTGATGGATTACGGTGAAGAAAGAAACAGGTATCCGGGGTCTACCGTGCAAGAATTGAACAACCCTTAAAGTTAGACTGGCATTTGCCAGGTAATACAAGTATTCCATCTTAATGCTTTGGATCAAAGCAAATCCTACATTTCTATTATTGATGTAGGAAGTACTGTAACCGCTAGGGTAAAAATCCCCGTTTTTATATGGGGAGGTTTACCCAATTTTCACATTGTTCTTTGCGTGTTACCTAATAATACTAGTCTTAAGATATAGAT
>JAQYWN010000160.1 GCA_029379265.1 Rhizonema sp. NSF051 | reverse complement strand
TCCATAATTCTCTAAGTGTGATTTGATCATCCCTTATCTTTAGTCTAAACTCCAGTTGCAAGAAAGAGCGCATCTTCAGAGGGTAGCTGATGATCAAGCGTAAATCATGAGATCGATATCAGAGAATTCATCTGCTACCGATCCAGCAATCAAAGCAGCTTTCAGCGTTGGCTGTTGTAGGTAAACCTGTAAGTTATGTTTGGTAAGTGCAAGGAGATACTGACTGGCTGCATTCATTTACTTATACTATATATTACATAGAAATCGTAATACTGCTCGGGTAAGACGAATTCCACGTTCATCTAAGATTCGGAACGCAGGCGCGAGCAAATAGGTTTTCCATAAAATATAGCCTCCTAATTTATCGCTCTTGTTGAGGGTTGATTCTTGGCTTAAGTAAGTAGTTATTGATAGTAATAGTGCTTGACTCGTGCCACAATTTGAGTTATAAGGGCAATGCGAATACAAACCTTCTACAAATGGTCTTAACCTCCTGGAGTAAAAACATCTGTGTTTTGCCAAACTGGCTATGTCCTATGTAGAAAAGCAATTTGCCTAGCTCCACAGAACCAAATCTACCTTTCCCCCCTTATCAGGTGTCTCAGACAGTCATACACTGTAGGTGGGAGTTGAAAGGCAGTCAGGAGAAATTAAGAGTGAAAAGAGTTTTAGGAATTATTCTCGGCGGCGGCGCAGGAACCCGCCTTTATCCGCTTACAAAGCTACGTGCTAAGCCTGCAGTACCAGTTGCAGGGAAGTACCGTCTCATTGATATTCCTGTCAGTAACTGTATAAACTCAGAAATCTTCAAAATCTACGTTCTGACACAATTTAATTCAGCTTCCCTAAATCGCCATATTGCCCGTGCATACACTTTTTCTGGCTTTACCGAGGGTTTCGTGGAAGTTCTGGCTGCACAGCAAACCCTAGAAAACCTTAACTGGTTCCAAGGTACAGCTGATGCAGTTCGCCAGTACTTGTGGCTTTTGGAAGAATGGGATGTAGATGAATTTCTGATCCTCTCAGGTGATCATTTATACCGTATGGACTACCGCCACTTTGTGAATCGCCATAGAGAAACTGGGGCTGATATGACTCTCTCCGTTATCCCAATTGATGAGCGTCGTGCCTCTGACTTTGGTTTAATGAAGATTGATGGGGCTGGTAGGGTGATCGACTTCAGCGAAAAACCCAAGGGTGAAGCGTTAAAAACAATGCAAGTCGATACGACTGTACTGGGATTGACACCAGAACAAGCTAAAGAACAGCCTTACATTGCTTCAATGGGGATTTACATCTTTAAGAAAGATGTTTTGATCAATTTACTCAAAGAATCTCCACAAAAAACTGATTTCGGCAAAGAAATTATTCCCGATTCAGCAAAAGATTACAACATTCAAGCCTATTTATTTGACGATTACTGGGAAGACATTGGAACCATTGAAGCATTTTATCATGCAAACTTGGCTCTCACTCAGCAACCACGACCACCTTTTAGTTTCTATGATGAAGAAGCACCAATTTATACCCGCGCTCGGTACTTACCACCAAGCAAACTGTTAGATTGCCAAATCAGAGAATCGATGATTGGTGAAGGTTGCATTTTGAAAGATTGCCGAATCGAACACTCAGTGTTGGGAGTGCGATCGCGGATTGAAGCTGGCTGCGTTATCCAAGATGCCCTGATTATGGGAGCCGATTTCTATGAAGGTTTCGCTGAACGCCAGTCAGAGTGTGAGCGGAAAGCTGTCTCTTTAGGTATTGGTGCTAACACCACAGTTCGTGGTGCCATCGTTGACAAAAACGCCCATATCGGATGCGATGTAAAAATTATCAATAAAGATAATGTTCAAGAAGCGGAACGGGAAAGCCAAGGCTTCTACATTCGCTCTGGTATCGTCGTTATCCTCAAGAATGCCGTAATTCCAGATGGAACAGTTATTTAGTTATGAGTAGGGGCGCTCCACCAAGCCCCTACAGAAGTTAAGAGTTATAAATATAATTCTTAACTTCATTCACGAGTTCGTTCTCATTCATAACTCTTCGACGCCAGTCGCACGCAACTTCGGAGACGCGTAGCGAACGTACTTCAGCCTTTCTTTTGTAAGTTGGCGTAAATAAAAACAACTTTACGGTAGAGTCGAGGGAGGCTATTATGCCTCGCCCCTCTCTGTTAGATCCGTGCATGCCATTTTCACGGCACACGGCTCCCGATATCCTTTAGACATAAACTACTTGTCGGCTGTACTCCCATCCCCAAAATGGAAGTGACTCTCATTTTTACCTGGTTTTGCTAAGGGTTTTCGCTCACAGGAGCCTCGGCTAACTTTCATCCCGTCTATTTGCTCATGTGGTGATAGTCGTGACAGCTTTCATGAATGGCTAGAAGGTTTTTGGTCTTCCAATTGTTGTGGTTTCCATCTACATGATGTAGATGTACTCTCTCTTCACTCAGCGTTTTTAAGCCACAATATCCACATGTATGATTCTGGCGTTTTAATGCCTTAGAGGTTTTACCGTCGTATAATCCGCTGTTCCTTTCAGACCAGTAGGTTATATCTCCGTCAAAGGGGGATTTCTCGCCTTTGACGTTGACGTGTCTGTTTTCGGAGTAAGGAACCGCAGGGAACGCTTTGTCTAGCAGTTTCTTGCTAGAGTGGCGGTCATTTTTGGTTTCCTTATTGAATACCCTATAGGCTCTGAGTTGCATATGGTAGAGCGAAAATCTCGAACCGTCCATTTTGCAGAACTTATGGTAGTTTCTCCATCCTCTAACTATCGGTTTTAGCTTTTCAGCTTTCACCTTAGAGCCATAATTCGGGTTGTTAACGATAGCTTTTACCTTCTGACGGAACTTTTTATAGTTCTCCTCTGAGGGAGTACATCTGAATTTTCCGTTGCTTTGCACTTTGAAGTGCCAGCCAAGGAAGTCAAAACCATCTGTCGCAGCGGTTATCTTTGTTTTCTTCTCGCTTACCTTCATTCCTCTTGCTGCTAGGAATTCGCTGATTTTGTCAAGTATTGCGTTTGCATCGTCTTGAGGGCGGAGTATGATTACCATATCATCCGCGTAGCGAATTGATGGCTCTGTATTCCTACCTCCGGCATCTTTATATCTGTGGATATTTTCGATGCCGTTGAGGGCGATGTTTGCTAGTAATGGACTTACCACACCACCCTGTGGTGTACCTTGTTCTGGGAATTCTGGATTTGTTCCTGCTTTAAGGCATCGGAATATTCCAAGCTTTAAGCTCAATGGAGCAGTAAGATTTTCCATTATGGTGGTGTGGCAAATCCTGTCGAAGCATTTCTCAATGTCGAGTTCGATAACTCTTTTATTGATTCCTTTTGCTCTTGAATTTAGGTTTATTTGTAGGATTTTCTGGGCATCCTGTGCCGAGCGTCCAGGTCTAAAGCCATAACTCTTAGCGTGAAAGGTTGCTTCGTGTGCTGGTTCTAATGCGTATTTTGCAAGGCATTGCCAAGCGCGGTCCGCAATAGTGGGGATTTTAAGCATTCTGATAGAACCGTCTTTTTTCGGAATTGGTATTTCTCTTAGGCGAGCGTGATACCAAGAGGGTTGTCTGAGTAGTAATTCAAGATTGAATCTTTCCTCAAACTGAAGGGCGGTTTTTCCATCTATGCCTGCTGTCTTTTTACCAGCATTTAGCTGCGTTACTTGACGAATCGCAAGAAATCTAGACGCACGGGATTTCAGAATAAGCTTTTGAAGTGACAAAGCTTTGCGCTTGTTTCCTTCTCGAATAGCTTTGAACACTCTCTTTTGTAGGCGGAAGAGGTTCTTCCGGAATTGCTTCCAGGGTAGTGACTTCCAAGATTCGCTATAGTTTTCTATGCGTCTAACCATGCTCTGACTCCTGAGAATGTTTTCTGAATACCTTGCAGCAATTACGCCGCATCCTACCCGACTTGAGAGAGTTCCGTATCTCGTCTTGCTTACCTAGAGTTCGACTGCTCTAAGACTCTCAAATCGTTTTTATTCGTTCCCTCAGATGATTGATTGTTCCGTTAGGTGTAGCCAGTTTAACCATCAGAAACCCTGGATTCTTGCTGCTATTCCCAACAGAGTGCAGCGGGTCTTTTTGACTCTGATAAAGTCGAGATTTTTGAGTTATGTCTCGCTCCGAAGTAGGTCACTTTTCTAGGCTCAGTTTCACCGTGGGAACTCCCTGTTAACGCCAGTGTCAGCCCATAACAGCCGTCTGATTGCGTCCTGTTCCCAGCTTTGCTCTACAAGAACCGAGCTTGTTCGGCATGGGCAGATAAGGAGTCACGCATGAATCTTGCGGGTAGGGCTTTCACCTACATCAATCTGAGAGTTCAGTGCTAAGATTGCTCTTAGTTTCACTGACTAAGTTATTTACTGGCTACTTACCGTAATTTTACTTAGTAACGAATCGCACATTGGGACTTCGTCTTCCTAACTTATCTAAAGTACGGAAATTGCGCCGTTAGGTCAGCAAGAACCGCACTAAAATAAATTTAATTTTTGTTAATTTTAAAATTAAAGTCTATATTGCTGTGTTCGGGTATCAGTTGTTGGTAATTAGATCTCGCCTGTAAATGGCGCAGTTAGTAAAACTGCCAATTGCTGAATGCTGAAAGCTTATAGAAAAAACTTAGAGTAAATATATTAGAGGAGGCTAGTAGATGGCTACAACCGACTTCAAAGACTATTATGCAATTTTAGGGGTTAGTAAGACCGCTAGTTCTGAAGAAATTAAACAGGCATTTCGCAAGCTAGCCCGCAAATATCACCCTGATGTCAACCCTAACAACAAACAGGCAGAAGCACGCTTTAAAGAAATTAACGAAGCCTACGAAGTTTTGTCAGATGCTGATAAACGTAAAAAGTACGATCAATTTGGTCAGTACTGGAAACAGGCATCTGAAGGCGTTTCGCCCAATGCTGGTGCCGATATGGGCGGTTTTGACTTTAGTGATTACGGCAGTTTTGATGAGTTCATTCATGAGCTATTAGGAGGGCGCTTCGGTGGTGGAAACAGTCGAGGAGGGCGACAAACTTACTCTTACCGGACTTCCACAGGGGCACCAAGTGGTTTTGGTGGCTTTAACGATTTTGGCTTTCAAGATGTTGGTAATGGAGCCGTTCAAGATAGCGAAGCCACAATTCCCCTGACTTTTGCTGAAGCTTTTAATGGTGTCCAAAAGCAATTAAGTCTAGGCAACGAAGTTATTGATGTTCGCATACCTGCTGGGGCTAAACCTGGTAGTCGTCTGCGTGTACGGGGTAAAGGAGTCGTAAGTTCAGTAAACCAACAACGGGGTGATTTGTACCTGAAAGTTGAATTACAGCCACATTCCTTTTTCCAGTTTGAAGGCGATAACTTAGTATGCGAAGTCCCGATTACACCAGATGAAGCTGTGTTAGGAGTTTCTATCGAGGTACCCACACCCGATGGTATGGTTAATGTTAAGCTTCCTGTAGGAGTGCGTTCCGGTCAGTCCCTGCGGCTACGTGGTAAAGGTTGGCCCGAGACTAGAGGTGGACGTGGCGATCTGTTAGCGAAAATTGTGATTGCACCACCAAAAGATCTCAGCCCACAAGAGCGGGAATACTATGAAAAAATTCGCGCAATACGTACTTTCAATCCCCGTAGCCATTTGTTGCAAGTCAAATTGTAGCAATCTTGATTGTTAATTGTTAAAAAATCTTGAAAATTATTACCAAGCTTTGACTTTTTGACACTTAACCTTCGCGACAATCTTCTTGGTGTACAAAAATATTTTTGGATTACCAAGAGGAGATAAAAATATAGGAATTGTGGTGAATTAATTGATAAACCTAACTGAAAACTTCTCGCTACGATAGTTAAAAACGCTTTATCTTTCCACCTATGGTCACAGTTCCTCCATTATTAAATCTATCCCGACCAATTGGCGAACAACGGGTGATTTTCCACCATCTGAACTGGCAAGGATATCAGCAAATTCTACAAGTGATTGGCGAGAGCCGTTCTGCCCATCTTACCTATGATCGCGGCACTTTAGAAATTACTATGCCTTTAGAAGAGCATGAATTTTACCGAGAACTGATTGGCTTGTTTATTCGCATTCTAGTAGTGGAGATGGGTTTAAAAATCAAAACGATGGGATCTACTACCCTTGCTCGGGAAGATTTGGATCGAGGTGCAGAGCCAGATAATGCTTATTACATCCAGAATCAACCGCAAGTCACGGGAAAAACGATAAATTTACAGCAAGATCCACCGCCAGATTTAGTAGTTGAAGTAGACATTACCCACACAGATATCAATAAGCCAATACTCTATGCCAGCATGGGTATCCCTGAATTTTGGCGTTTTAATGGGCAAGTTTGGCGGATTTATCAACTTCAAAATGGACAATATCAAGAAGTCGAAAATAGCCCCACCTTTCCACTGGTTCCGAAAATCAAGTTGTACGAATTTCTGGCTCAAGCTCAAGAAGACGAAGTAGCTACTGAACAAAGTTTACGGCAATGGGTGCGTCAACAGCAAGGGGTCGAAGAATGACAAATAAGTTACATTGATAATGAATTACTAATTACGAATGATTCTATCCCCACTTTTAGAATCAAACACAAATAACTTATCCATATCTAATTCTAGAGAAAGTTGATCGCCAAAACGTGGACGAACACCCGCACCTGCCTGCACATTTAACACTACACCTGAAGGTAAACTCCCACGGATCAGAGTTTCTCTTCCTAAAGGTTCCACCACCTTAACCTCAACCACTAACTCTCCCTTTTGACGTTCTTCTGTGCGAGACGCTCCTTGAACGCTAAGGGGCTGCTGGTTTTTCAAGCCGGGAAACTCGTCTAATGTACCGCCTTGTCTTAGCGGTTCACTGATATAAACATCCTCAGCACGAATCCCCAAATCAATATTTTGCCCGACGACAGGATGCAAGCTCTGCCTCTTATCTTCTGGACAAGGTAAAAACTGACCACCCACATCAAAACTATCACCCGTGAACTTTGCTGGGAGAATATTCATGGGAGGACTCCCTAAGAACGTCGCTACCATCCGGTTGGATGGGTTGGTATAAATGGTTTGTGGATCGTCGATTTGTTGAATTCGTCCCCCATTGAGTACCACAATCTTATCAGCCAAAGTCATTGCCTCGACTTGGTCATGAGTCACGTAAACTGTTGTGATTCCTAGCTGCTGATGTAACTGTTTTAACTCGGCTCGCGTATCATCTCGCAATTGAGCATCTAAGTTGGACAAAGGTTCATCCAGTAAAAACACTTGTGGTTCACGGGCGATCGCTCTTCCCAATGCTACCCGTTGCTGCTGTCCTCCTGAAAGTTGTTTGGGTTTGCGATCTAGGAGATGTTCTAGAGATAGCGATCCCGCGACTGTCGAAACCCGTTGTTGAACTGTTTTGGAGTCAATTTTCCGCATTTGTAACCCAAAGGCAATATTTTGGGCGACTGTCATATGAGGATACAACGCGTAGTTTTGGAACACCATTGCCACATCCCGTTGCCTTGCTGGGATATTGTTAACCAGGCGCGAGCCAATGTAGAGGTTACCAGATGTTGCAGTTTCCAAACCGGCGATTGTTCGCAAAATTGTAGATTTTCCGCAACCTGATGGTCCTACTAAAACCCAAAATTCTCCATCCGGAACTTCAAAGGTAATGTCTTCGATAGCGGTAATATTCTGGAATCTACGTTCAATGCTTTCTAAACGAATTTTTGCCATGGTTAATTGTTGGTTATTCGTTGTTGGTTGTGATTTGTTAGTGGTTAGTTGTCCTAAGTGTTAACCACTAACAACAGACCAAATCAAGCAAGGGTGCAGGGTGCAGGGGGCAAGGGGGAAAAGAAAAAACAAGGGAAATTGTTGTCCCCTGTATCCGTGCTTGATGGTGCCAAGCCCCCGAATTTATTCGTGGAAGCTCCCCTTTTCGACAACATCCCCCCCTCCCCTTGCCCATACATGAATGTATGGGATCTTCTCCCCTGCTAAGAGCTCCCTGCCCCTCTGCCTCTTCGCTGACCGCTAACCCCATGCAGGATGAGAGAGTATTGAAGCAATCACTCGTACCCCACGCAGTTGATTGGATAGAGGCAAATGACCTTTGGGGGCACTTAAATCCCAGATAAACTCATTGGGATACCGAGTCCAGTTATTACCTTTTTTCCAACCGATCTTTAACCACAGACTGTCCCAATTTTTACCCAACCCCAACCAAATTTCTCGCTGTACCGAAAAGCCAAATTTCCCTTCTGAGTGAACCAACCAAAGTTTGTTAATAGTTTGCAAGTCCGTGACTGGAAAATTCTCAGCTTCGGTGAAATACAACCATTTTCTTTGGATTGCGGTCGTTCCTGCTACTTCACACATTTTTTGTAAAGTTATGCGATCGGCTGCTTGGAAGTCGGAAACAGCCAGGAGTTCTTGTAGGGGTTTGTAATCAATAGCGTACTCCGATTTGAGAGAGACAAGACCTTGAGGAAAATAAGTTTGTAAAAATTCTTTTACTTTGCTCGAATCAGATTTATAGAGAACTTGGTAGGCTTTGCCATCAACCCAAGTTGCTGGATTTTCACGACGTTCAAATAAAAACTCCATTAAGACATCTAATCCCCCATCCCCTAAATGAGCGAGTTGTGGGATCACTTGCTGTTGGACGCCAATAGACCCAGCGATTAACGGTTGGCGGAGGGAGTCGATGTCACTAGAAGTGCCTGGTACAGTCATTGGGTCTGTCATGCCATTACTCTCAAAAGAAAGCTTTTATTGGATAGCGAAGAGTAGTTTACAGGAAATTGCCAGGAAAACCTACTCCTTTTATAGCTAGCTATACCGAATTTACTATGCCTTGGAGAGCATTTATTCGGTAAGGTATGAACGTGCGAGGTATGAGAGGTAGTTGACTGCTGTATATTCAAAGAGTAAACTAACAAGGAGTGCACGCGATCGCTGCCAAACACGGTTCTAATCAATCCCCGCACATCAACTCAGAAAAAGGGAAAAATCCGCACTTCATTGCTTTGCAATCAATATACACTTCGGAAATCTACAAAGAAAGATTTTACTTCGATTACTAGCTGAGTAATTAGCAAAGGTCGAGTTTATGACAATTTTACGTCATAGCTGACTAACTCTCTGTGTTTTCCGAGCAAGTTTCCGAATGAGGTCTCGCAGCACATCAGTTTTTGTTCTTCCGGTTGCTTTGCAGTAATCATCTAAAATTTGCAACTCATCTTCGGGAAGTCGAATATCAAGTCTTTTCTCTGATTTATTCATTGATATGTACGGAGATTTGCTGTACAATGATTGTAAAGCATAGTTGATGATATTGCCTGCTTTTACACTCCTATTTCCACACAAGAAAGCTTCAGGGACATTGACTATTGAAAAGGTCTTTGCCCACCATGTCAAGCCAAAACAGTCTTAGACGGGCATATTCAAGCAGAGTATTAGTTTTATAGAGCAGTGTGTGATGTACGACAAGATTACCTCGCCGACAAGTGGATCGAAAATCACCTTTAAGAATGGTGAACCAAATGTTCCTAACAATCCGATCATCCCCTTTATTCGTGGTGATGGTACGGGTATAGATATTTGGCCTGCTGCCCAAAAAGTGTTTGATGCTGCAGTAGAAAAGGCATACAAGGGTAAGCGAGAAATTAGCTGGTTCAAGATTTACGTTGGTGATGAAGCTTGTGATAAATACGGTACATATCAGTATTTACCTCAAGATGCTCTCACAGCCATTAAAGAATATGGAGTTGCTATCAAAGGACCCCTGACAACCCCCATTGGCGGTGGAATTCGTTCTCTCAATGTCGCCTTACGGCAAATTTTTGACCTGTACGCTTGCGTGCGTCCATGCCGCTACTACCCAGGAACGCCGTCCCCCCATAGATACCCCGAAAAACTAGATGTCATCATTTACAGGGAAAATACAGAAGATATTTACTTGGGGATAGAGTGGCAGCAAGGTAGTGAAATTGGCGATCGCTTAATTTCTCTGCTGAACAATGAACTGATCCCCGCCACCCCAGAACATGGCAAAAAGCAAATTCCTTTAGACTCTGGTATTGGGATCAAACCCATTAGCAAAAAAGGTTCCCAGCGCTTGGTAAGGCGTGCTATTAAACACGCCTTGCAACTCCCGAAAAACAAGCAAATGGTAACTTTGGTCCACAAGGGGAATATCATGAAATACACCGAAGGTGCATTCCGTGATTGGGGTTATGAAGTCGCCACAACTGAGTTTCGCGACAGTTGTATTACAGAAAGAGAATCTTGGATTTTAAGTAATAAAGAAAGCAACCCCAACATAACATTGGAGGAAAACGCTCGGGCGATCGATCCTGGGTTTAACGCTTTGACTGCGGAAAAAAAGAGTCTGATTATCAAGGAAGTCGAGACCGTTTTTGACGCAATCTGGGCAACTCACGGCAATGGTCAGTGGAAAGATAAAGTCATGGTGAATGACCGCATTGCTGACAGTATTTTCCAACAAATTCAAACCAGACCGGATGAATATTCTATTCTGGCAACAATGAACTTGAATGGCGACTACTTGTCTGATGCAGCTGCCGCGATTGTGGGCGGATTGGGAATGGGGCCAGGGGCAAATATTGGCGATGAATGTGCTATTTTTGAAGCCACCCACGGCACTGCACCTAAACACGCCGGACTGGATCGAATTAATCCCGGTTCTGTGATTTTGTCCGGTGTGATGATGTTTGAGTATCTCGGTTGGCAAGAGGCAGCAGACTTGATTAAGAAGGGTTTGGGGGATGCGATCAAAAACGGTCAAGTCACCTACGACTTAGGGCGTTTGATGGAACCACCAGTCGCACCCTTAAAGTGTTCTGAATTTGCCGAGGCAATTATTCAGCACTTTGGGTAGTTAGATCATGTCCGGTAAATTAACTTGAACCCCTCCCCGCTTTTCAGTGTGCTTTGTCTCCCCTCCCCGCTTGCGGGGAGGGGTTGGGGGGTGGGGTTCCGTCTCTATAGCAGTGAGGAGTTATGAGTTATCAGTTTTCACTTCGTCGGCACTATTTACTAGTCAATCGCTCTAAGAAATCTATTTTTACCGCGACATTGATCAAATCTTTATGAGCTTGTAAATCTTTAATTTCGCCTTCGTTCAGAGCAACAACATAAGGTTCGCCATCAATTATAGCGATAATTGGTCCTCCAGAAGAACCAGCGGCAGTATCGCAATCATGTAGAAGGAAGTTCGCCTCCTCCTTGACAATACTACAACCCGCTTGGAAACTTGCAGTCCATCCAGAACCAGCATGAAAATATTGCTGATACGATGCCGTCGGAAAATCTCGAGAATAGCCGACGAAAAAGAATTTTTTCTGGTTGCTAATCAGAGTAGGAGAGGGTAAAGATTTCACACCTAAATAGCCATATTTACGACCAAGAGGCTTGTTGATTTTCAGCAAAGCCCAATCCTGAGAATTAAGCGAGCTACCACTTTTGAAATCTGTACCATAAATCACTTGCTCCACAGATGCTACATCGTTAACATCTTGTACTTGTTTATCAATGACGTTTGGGAGAAAGAGAATTTGTTGGCTTAATTTACCTGTATCAGGGTCAATGACGCAGTGAGCATTGGTTAAAACAATATTTTCTCCTATTATTGCTCCTGTACAATGATAGCTTTGTGCGTCTGCTGTCGTTCCTTGTACTCGTCCAATTGTTGACCAAGGGTACTTTCTGCTTAACATTGGGGTGCGGTGATCGATTTCCCCTATAATTCCCCTTGTTCCATTTTCATTAGGTTTTGACGATTGACCAAGACCCTTAGGGATAAACGGTTTGCTTGGTAGTTTTAATTGACCAGCATCTTTCAAACTAGTATATTTTGGTGGCGTGGTTTGGGATGATTTGGTTTGCACTTGTGCTTGTACTGATGCCCAATAGCTTACCTCAGATCTTGCACCTGGAAACTTCAATGTTAATTCCTTGACTAAGTGCTAGGTT
>JAQYWN010000159.1 GCA_029379265.1 Rhizonema sp. NSF051 | reverse complement strand
CAGCAATGTCAATCAAGTCGGCAAGATTAGTGGGCAAATTGCCACAGTGATCGAGGAAGTACAAAGCTTGACACCACGTTTTGAAGAAGTCAGCCAGAGTATGTCTCAGCAATTCGAGGGGGCACAACAAATTAGTGTGGCGATCGCCCAATTAAGTGAAGCTTCGCAGCAAACAGTACAATCTTTACAAGAGACGAACCGTGCCGTTGAGGAACTTGATGATGCCGCTCAGGGATTACAAGGAGTTGTTTCTCGATTTAAAGTATCAAGCTAGACCAAGATAAATCTTGTAGCTTTCAGTGATTACCATACTCATGCTATAATAAAGATACCACTATGCAAACTTTTACCAGTAATGGGCGGGCTGTCAACGATTGCTGGAACCACATCGGGGTAGAAGGCGATCGCACCTGTCCAGAGTTAAAAACGGTAATTCACTGCCGCAACTGTCCTGTATACTCTACAGTCGGACGTAGTTTATTAGAACGGGAAACACCGCTCGATTATCTACATGAGTGGACTGATATACTGGCAAAAACTCCGGTTGACAACTTACAATCACAAACCAATGGCGCGATTGTCCGATCAGCAGAAACAATATCTGTCATGGTGTTTCGCTTGGGAGGTGAATGGTTGGCACTCCCGGTTCGATTACTCCAAGAAGTAACCAACCCTTGTGTGATGCACACTCTCCCCCACCGCAGCAACGAACTCTTGCTTGGTTTGGTAAATATTCGCGGAGAAATTCTTATGTGTATTTCTCTTGGCAGTCTCCTCGATTTGGAAAACACAACAGCTTTATCCCATCATCCAAGTTCTTTGGTTTCCAAAAGGATGGTAGTGGTAGCAAACGAACAAGACAGGTGGGTATTTACTGTGGATGAAGTGTCTGGGGTTCACCGCTTCCAACTAAGTGAATTGCAAGCTACTCCTGTTGTGATTTCAAAAGCCACCGAAGCTTATACAAAAGGGATCATTTCCTGGCAGGGACAGAAAGTGAATTACTTAGATTCAGACTTACTATTTTACACCCTAAATAGGAGGATTTTGTGATCGAAAGCACACAGGATACGAGCAAACTCTCCATTCTGGATTTATTCCAGTTAGAAGTGAAAACTCAGGCAACTATCTTAAACGAGGGATTGTTAGCCCTCAAAACTCAATCCCAGTCTCCCCAAACATTAAATTCCCTCATTCAAGCCGCCCACTCCGTAAAAGGGGCAGCTCAAATTGCCGAAATAGATCCGGCCGTTCATCTAGCTGACACCCTTAAAAACTGCTTTATTGCTACCCAGAACCAAGCGATCGCTCTCAGGGCAAATCAGGTTGATGTGCTACAGCGTGGGGTTGATCAACTCCTAAGTCTCAGCCAAGTTCAGGAAGAGGATTTAATTCGCTGGCTGTCAGAACATAGTCAGGCTCTGTCTAATACTATACAGCACATCGCATCCCTAACAGAGAATTCAGGGACGCAGGGACATGGCGATGCACAGAAAGAAGACGCAGGAACACAACGACGTGGCGATGCACAAAAAAAGGACTTAGGGCAAGGACGCGGGGACACACAGAAAGAGGATGTAGAAACACAGGTACGTGTAAACACGCAAGTAAAACAAAATCAAGAAGTCTTCAATAATACTCTACCCACTCCGCCTCCGCCTCCGCCTATCTCCTCGAATGCCCCTATCGGCGACACATCCATGCTAGAGTTATTCCGCCTAGAAGTGGAGGCTCAGGCGGCTATCTTAAATGAGGGACTGTTATCTCTTGAAAGTCAGCCCCAATCTTCACAAGCATTGGAGTCTTTGATGCGGGCTGCCCATTCAGTTAAAGGAGCCGCCCGGATTGTGGCGCTCGATGCTGCAGTGGGGCTAGCTCACGTTATGGAAGACTGTTTTGTGGCAGCACAGAAACAAGCCGTGACTCTAGGATCAACAGAAGTAGATATACTGTTAAATGGGGTTGATTTATTACTCAGTATTAGTCAGCTTGAGCCAGAAGAGTTAAACCCCTGGCTGTCCGCTCGCCACCAGGAAATTGTAGTGACCAGAAACGAAATTGCTGCTATCCTAACACCAGGAGCGGCACCAGTTCCTAAGGTCGAGGGACAAGACAGGCGATCGCACTCAGCAAGCGAAGTCGTACATCAAGCTACCGTCACCACAGAGATAACACCGCCTCAACCAAAGACAACCACTGCTAAAGAGTTAGTCAAGACAACACCCAGCCATCTGGAGCCTGTAAACCAGTCTAAAGCACAGCTAACTGCCACAGAGAGGGTTGTCCGAGTTAATGCTGACAACCTAAACCGGATTATGGGTTTGGCTGGGGAATCTCTGATCGAGGCGAACTGGTTACAGCCGTTTGCCGATTCCCTTACACTTGTTAGGAAACGGCAACTGGAGTTGACGAAGATTCTGGAAAATTTGCAGAATACTCTCTCCTCCGAGGTGAGTCAAGATGCAGAAACATATTTGGCAGCAGCTCGACAAAAGGATCGCGAGTGTCGGGAGATTTTGGGCGATCGCCTCAACGAACTCGAATTATTTGCCCGTCGCACCGCAAGTCTTTCCGACAGACTGTATCGAGAAGTCATTACCTCAAATATGCGTCCGTTCACAGATGGAGTGCAGGGATTCCCGCGCATGATTCGGGATTTGGCGAAACAGTTGGGTAAGCAGGTGAAATTAGACATTCTTGGCAAATCTACCCCAGTTGATCGAGATATTTTAAAGAAACTAGAAGCCCCTCTCACCCATATTCTCCGTAATTCTGTCGATCATGGTCTTGAACTTCCCGAAGAACGGTTGACAGCTGGAAAACCAGTAGAAGGCACTGTGAAATTGGAAGCTGTCCACCGAGGCGGGATGCTATCAATTACCATCACCGACGATGGTAAAGGAATCAACCCCGAGTGGCTGCGTCAAAAAGTGATTAATAAGAACCTGACAACCCCAGAAATTGCGGAGCAACTCAACGATAGCGAACTGATGGAATTTCTGTTTTTGCCTGGATTTTCCACCGCAAAGCAAGTCACGGAAATTTCCGGTCGCGGTGTCGGTTTAGACATTGCTAAAAGCATGGCTCAGGAAGTCGGTGGCACTGTACGAGCAATCTCTCAGCCGGGGAAAGGCACCACTTTTCACTTCCAGTTACCCCTAACGCTGTCCGTTGTTCGTACGCTGTTGGTAGAAATATCCGGTGAACCTTATGCCTTTCCTCTAGCACGCATCGAGCAAATTGTGACAGTAGATAGAAATCAAATTTTCTCAATGGAAAATCGACCATACTTTACAATGGATCGCAAAAATATCGGTTTGGTTGCTGCCCATCAGGTGTTGGAGTTGAAGGAACCACGATCTACGTCTGATGCATTGTCTGTTGTCGTGATTGGGGATCAATCAGATTATTACGGCTTGGTGGTGGATCAATTTTTGGGTGAACGCGATCTGGTCGTCAGACCTTTGGATACGAGGATGGGTAAAGTTCAAGATATCAGTGCTGCTGCGCTGATGGGGGATGGATCTCCGATTTTGATCGTCGATGTTTCCGATTTGGTGAGATCAATTGACAACCTGTTAAATAACCGTTCGTTAACTGATTTTAGTAGACAAGTAGAGAATGCTGTGATAGAGACTCGCAAGAGCATTCTTGTGGTTGATGACTCAATTACCGTCCGCGAAATGGAGCGAAAGTTACTGCAAAATAAAGGATATCAGGTAGATGTTGCTGTGGATGGGATGGAGGGTTGGCACGCAGTCAGCGCTAAGCACTATGACTTAGTAGTAAGCGATATTGATATGCCACGAATGAATGGGATCGAGTTAGTTACCAAGATTAAAAGCGATTCAAAATTTAATTCAATGCCCATAATTATAGTCTCCTATAAAGACCGTGAAGAAGACCGCATTCAAGGTCTGGCTGCTGGGGCTAATTATTATTTAACAAAAGCTAGTTTTCAAGATGATTCGTTAGTAAATGCAGTTGTTGATTTAATCGGGTTTTAACTCAAAGTATACCGATGGTGGTAAGTACCCATGTTTCTTTAGCGATAGCAATAGAAAATAAGACTTTTTATCAGATGCTGTTTAAGCAAGTAGGTGGGAGATTGATAGACTTTTTAAAGCTTGATTAGTTTTTCTCTCTAAATCAACAAAATCATCAATTTTGTTGAGATGATATCTAATATCATTTCCCGAGGGAATGTTCTTCAAGGTTTTAGCTGTATTTTCAATAGTATCTTCATTACTCGCCGCTCTCACTAAAATTTCAAATAAAGTTTTTTGCTCACATGTCCCTTGAGTTTTAATTGAACAGTTTTCTGCTAAACACTTAAGAACTTCTTCTAAAGTTTCTGTGTCTGTTATCGCCAATTGTTCTAATGAAAAAGTCAATTATCTTCACAAGACTATACACAACACTTTTATAATTTCACATCTTGAAACTGTTCAAACACCGATAAGTTTTATTTATGCATTGTGTAATATATAGAACTTGTTTGCACTGACTAATTTGTTGGCGATCGCCCTTGGGGAAAAAGTTTGTGATCTACTGACATTATGAATTGATTGTTGTCCTAAGCTTCGTGTCCGTTGCTATAAGTGTGGAATCAACAGTAACAAAGCTAGATACAGCGACATATAAACCGATAAGCACTACGGCAAAACCAACTCCATTAGAGAAACTTAATCTTTCCCAAAATATGGCAAAAGCAAAAATACTGCTAAAAACTGGCTCTAACAAATGAGCTAGAGAAACAACCACTGAAGAAAATTTGTTAAGGCTATAAGTTAAAATTCCGTGACCAAAAACTTGGCAGACGAAGGCTAGGGCAAGGACGGAAAGCCATCCGCTTTGCGTTACGGGGAAAAGTCTCTCTCCAGTTAATAAAAGCACGGGTAAGATCGCGAGGGCAGCACTTCCACAAATCCACAATTGGATCGTCATGGGAGGAAATTTGGTTCGCAGCTGTTCGACAATTAGCAGATAAAGAGCTAAGAAAACCGCAGAGACAATCGCAGCTATGCCTCCTTGGACATGAACAGTGGCGATGCGTTGCAACGGCTTAAGCTGTATCGCAAGATCCTCAAATTCGATAGTGATCGCTCCTCCAATCGCGATCGCCCCTCCAATTAGAAATTGACGGTTAAATCTGTGACCGAATAACAGCCATGCTCCTATACTGGTAAATATCGGCGCGAGATTGTGTAGGATTGTTGAGATGGCGACGCTAGTCTGAGTTAGCGACCAAGCTATCAATAGTAAGGTGGCTGCCCAACAAATTCCAGCACTTAGCAATAGCCACACATCCTGAGGAGTGTAAGGCTGTTGTTGTACGGGTTCATTGCTCTTAAGCCGTTCTACTATCCCCTTGACGAACTGCCACAACCCAAAGGCTATAGCAGCCAGCCAAAGGCGATTAAATACAGTAGCATTATAGCTGAGTCCATTTTCGCTCCATTTGACGAAGATGGAGCCAAACGACAAAGCAACTACACCAATCAGTAATAAAGCTGGGGAAATCAATGTAGATATTTTCCCCCATAATTGCCCTTGTAAGTTCAGTTGATTTGCCATCTTCAATACCTTTATCCAAAGAAAATAATCACCGCTCCTCCCGCTTACCTTAACGAATAAAGGTTATCGAAACATAAAGTTCAGATACAATAAATATTTCACTGGATTTTTTATGATTGATAGGCCACTTGCACACTCTACAAAGACAGGAGCGCTCTAGGATCAGGAGCAGTTCAATAAATTAAGCGCGAAAAGCAATTTTTACCGAAGTCCTGATTGATAATATCACTTCCCTTCTTATTTCTGTACAAAATATTCATTTTATTTTTCCTACCTTTTTCCGCAGTCAAACCTAACAATGCTTGGAAGCTCTGACGATACTATTAGCCTCACTGACTTTATTCTCGTAGTCGCCATTAGCTTAATAAATAATTTTGTTTTCCGAGTGACGATAGATGTAATTTACTTTTTCTTATTACCTTCACAACACTTAGATTGAACGTCAACGTACTTTTCCTACTTTTTTAAATTTTTATTTATAAGAATTATAAATAGTTGTTGCTAATAAAATGAACCTAATTCAACAATGTAATTAGTCATTTTTAATTTTATGACAAGTATCCGGCAATCAGCATTGTTCTTGTGTATGAGTTGTAAAAACCACAGTTATGTCATAAATGTCAACAAAATTCCTGAACGATAGCTGAGTACTAACCGTAGATAGCTAAATGCTTACATTTTATGATAAATATTAATTGAAGTTATACTAGGTGCAGACATGACAACCATCAGGGAGTACGCAGACGTCATATCCCGGCTCGCTTATAAACCTCAGGTCTAAAAACGCAGATTTTGTAGACGTTTCGGCAGTTTTAGATAAATGCAGTGGTAGATAATATGGGTTATTAATTATGAGAGTGGCGATCGCAGGGGACACGATGATGGCAGTAGAGACACTGCGACGCATCTTGATGAATTCTAATAATGATCAAGTAGCTTGGGTAGCACGCGATGGTGCAGAAGCGATCGCCAAATGCGCCAAAGATACTCCTGACTTGATTTTGATGGGTTTGCTCATGCCAGTGATTGATGGAGTTGAGGCAACTCGCATTATCATGAAAAACTCGAACTGTGCTATCATCATAGTCACCGAAGATGTCAGTAAAAATGCAGGTAAAGTCTTTGAAGCATTAGGTTGTGGAGCGCTGGATGCAGTCAGTATACCGATTTCAGGGTCTAGCAGCAACCCTGAGGTTGTCCGGGAAGTCTTAGATAAAATTGCGATGATTCGCAAACTGATTGGAAAATCAACCACAAATGCAACAATCAAAACTCCCATACAGACGCTCTCTACTCAATCTTCGACTCAAACATCCTATATTCCACCATTAGTGGCGATCGGTTCTTCTACTGGGGGACCAAATGCTTTAGCCAAAATCCTTTCTCACCTACCCGCCAATTTTGGTGCGGCAGTAGTGATTGTCCAGCATCTTGATGCCAAGTTTGCACCCAGTTTAGTTGAATGGTTGAATCAGCAGACACCCTTATCAGTTCTCATGGCATCTGTAGGGTGTCGCCCGGAAATTGGAAAAGTCTTGATTGCTGTCACAAACGATCACCTGTTTCTACACTCAAGTTTAAGTTTAAAATATACGAAAGACCCTATTGATTATCCTTATCGTCCTTCAGTTAATGTGTTTTTTAAAAGCATAGCCGAACACTGGAACAGTCGGGGAACCGCCGTGCTATTAACAGGCATGGGCAGGGATGGCGCTGAAGGGCTAAGTTTATTACGTACTCGGGGATGGCACACAATCGTTCAAAATAAAGCAACTAGTGTAGTTTATGGAATGCCCAAAGCAGCCGTGGATTTAAATGCAGCAGTGGAGATACTGCCGATTGATGAAATCGCCCCAGCCTTGACTAAGCGATTGACACTTAGATTTTAGCTGTCTTTTTTTCAATTGAGGCCCCCTCTGCCCGTAACCTAATTTCTCTTATCTCTGATCTTGCAATAGATAATATTATGTCCAGTAAATTAACCTTAATTCCATCTGAACCCCAAGAGCTCTCCTCGCTGTGCTTTGTCTCCCCTCCCCGCTTGCGGGGAGGGGTTGGGGTGGGGTTCTTTTCCGCATGGGTAATTTGACGGACATCATATAAGTTGTGTTTGTTTACGCCAATTTACCGATTCAGAAAAACCGGGCTTCTTCGCACTCCAAAAAAACGACTCCCTCTTTAAAACATGGCAGAAGATCCAATTACAGTTTTGCTCATCGACGATCAGCCAATGATTGCTGAAGCCGTTCGGCGAATGTTGCTTCCAGAACAAGATATCACTTTTCATTACTGTAGTGACCCCACACAAGCGCTCAAAGTCGCTAAGTCATGTCAGCCAACCATCATTTTACAAGACTTAGTGATGCCAGAGATGGAGGGTCTTGTCTTGGTACGCTTTTTGCGAGCCGAAAATGCTCCCACAAAAGACATTCCCCTGATCGTTCTATCTAGTAAAGAAGAACCACTCATCAAAGCAAAAGCTTTTGCATTAGGTGCTAACGATTATGTCGTAAAACTCCCAGACAAAGCAGAACTGATCGCCCGCATTCGCTACCATTCTAAAGCATACGCCAACCTTATAGCGCGAAACGAAGCAGAAGCTATTCTCCAAGCTGAAAACTTGCGCATGAGTAAAGAATTGGAGATGTTGCGCCAAATGCAACGGATGATTCTGCCAACATCGGAAGAACTAGAAGCAATTGTTGATTTAGACATTGCAGGCTACATGGAACCTGCAGAAGAAGTAGGTGGCGACTACTATGATATTTTGTCTACAGACGACATCGTCACAATAGCGATCGGTGATGTCACCGGACACGGGTTGGAAAGTGGTATCTTGATGGTGATGACGCAAACAGCAGTCCGTACTCTGAAAGAAATTCGAGAACTCGATCCAGTTAAATTTTTAGATGCACTTAACCGCACTATTTATAAAAATGTTCGCCGGATGAATTCAGAGAAGAATTTAACGTTAGTCATTCTTACTTATTCAAAAGGCAGAATCAGTATTAGTGGTCAGCATGAAGAAACAATTGTAGTACGTAATGGGGGTGATATTGAGCGCGTTAACACAATGGATTTAGGGTTCCCTATTGGGTTAGAGGAGGAAATTAGTGATTTTATTAACCATACGATTATCCAATTAAATCCAGGGGATGGAGTTGTCCTTTATACCGATGGAATTCCAGAAGCCTACAATATTGAGAAAGCTCAGTATGGAATTGAGCGATTCTGCGAAGTTATTAGTCAAAACTGGCATAATTCAGCAGAACAAATTAAGAGTGCGATTATTAATGATGTTAAGCAATTCATAGGCACACAAAAGGTTTTTGATGACATTACTTTAGTTGTTGTCAAACAAAAAGAAATTGAAAATCAGGAAATCTTTGAACACAAAGAATTTTTTGAAGAAGAGATCTTAGAGGAGGAACCATTTGAAGAGGAAGAATTATTTGAGGAGGTTCAGGAGAATCCCAAGAAAAGGAAAAGATTGGGTTTTTTCCGGAGATAATTTGCTGACATTTTAGATCTGCCTGACAAAAAAACACGCATAGTACAAAGCTGATTACTTCAGAAGGAAATAGCCTTATTGCTAGTAGGTAAAAAAATGAGTCATATTTTCGGAGAATTTATCGAGGAGTTTCCCATAGAACATAATTCTTTAGAACTGAGTTTCACCTCTTCTGGGTCAATTCAACAACAATGGAGTAACATCCGTATATCTGCTGAGTTTGTTTCTGACTATTTTTTAACTTTTCTGCCTGATGACTTGAGTAAGGAACGCATGGCAGCGATTAAAAACACTGTAAGTTATGTTGGTAACGAACTTTTAGAAAATGCTATGAAATTTAACGAAGAAAGCAAGCGCTGTAAAGTTAAGTTTGGTATACGTTTTCCTGATGATACCGAGCAAGTCACAGCAGTGATTTTTACTAAGAACAGTGTGACTTTTCCAACAGTCAAAAAAATTGAAGCTTTTATTCAAGAATTACTTTGTAACGATTCTCAAGAGCTATATATTCAGCAGGTTGAAAAAACAACCGCAGACGAATATAGTGGGGAGTCAGGCTTAGGTTTGCTAAGCTTGATTAATGATTATTCAGCAAAATTAGGCTGGAAATTTGAGTCAGAAACCAGTAGTCCACAAATTACCATTGTTACTACTATAGCTCAAATTGTTGTATAATTTATTAATAATTTATTACCTATACATCAGGATAAAAAACCACTAACTACCTATGTCTAATCAAGAGGTCAAAGGCGATGGCTATCAGGTTCAATCTGATCCAGCATCCGCAACGGTTTTTTTTCAAGGGCAAATTGCTTTGGGAGGACCTAAAGATTATGCTCCTATTGTTACTTTGCTCAATGAAATGGCTGCTTTAGAACCTAAAACGATTACAATAAATGTGAAAGAACTAGCGTTTCTCAATAGTTCCGGGATTAGTATGTTGTCTAAGTTTGTTCTAGGGATGCGGAAGAAGAAAGCAACTCAAATGGTAGTTTTAGGCTCCAAAAAAATGCCTTGGCAAAGTAAATCATTAAAAAATTTAGAGCGATTGCTTCCTGGTTTAAAACTAGTAGTGCAATAAGGTGAAAAAACGTCATTTAACTTAATTTAATGGAGCAAATGCTATGTTAGAAAACCTCTTGCATCAATTTCAGACAATGAATCCAAGGGGCTTGATACTAACCAGTTTGCTAATTCCCACTTTAGGCACTGGGTTATTATATGTGTTCTTGTTTTATGTCCTACGCCCTATATTCAGGCAATTTGAACGAGACATAGCGATCGTTACTTTAAAAGTTTCCGCCAATCCTATCCTTATTATCTTCGCTATCCTCAGCCTGAAAATCACTCTTAACAATTTAGCTGCCGTTAAGATTCTTCCAATCATAGAACATATCGTTACAGCAATTATAATCATTATCATTAGTTATTGGTCTGTTCAATTATTTACCCAAGTTTTTATCTACTACCTCAAAGAGTATACTCAACAAAGCGAAGCAATGTGGGATGATGTATTGCTTCCGATCCTCTCAGCAGTCGTCCCTGTGTTGATATTCACTCTTGGTGGGGTTTTTGTTATCAGTTCTTTTGGAGTTGATTTAACAGGAATTTGGGTAACGCTGGGCGGTGCTACTTTTGTTCTTGGTTTTGCCCTTCAAGATATTTTGGCTAATTTTTTTAGTGGGATTGTCTTACTCATTGATACTCCTTTTCGATTTGGTGACATCCTACTCCTGGAAGATGGTTCAATTGGAATGTTACGCAGAATCGGTATTAGGGTAACTGAGCTATATATATTTAGTAATCACTGTGAGGTTTATATTCCTAATAGTGTACTACAGGGTCAAAAAATTACGAATTTGAGTCGTCCAACTTCTTTATATTACAACTCTCTATCGATAGAAATTCCCTCGGATTGTCAGATAGATGAGTCAAAGAACTTAATACAAGAAATTGTGTTAGCTCATCCCGATACTCTAGGGGATATGGAGATGAAATTGGAAGTGATTGATGAATATTACATCTCTAAAGATAGTGAGCGCAATCTTATCAAACAACAAAAAGTTGGTAAATCACGGTTACTGGCTGAACAGGCAGTCGATTTAAAATTAGAAGAAATTGAACAAGGACTTGAAGCTTTAGTGGCGACGATGCAGTTTGTAGAAAAAGGAGGGATGTCGTCAGAAGAAATAGAAAATGTTCAACAGGAATATCAAGGAGTTTTAGAACTTATAGGGTTCCAAGTATTTGAGGAGACTAATAACAACCGTTCTGGAATTAATTTTGAGGAAACCAATCAAGAGGGATTGATTGAGTTAATTAGAGAGTGGTATCGAATTTGGATTAAAGATCCTAATTTGCTGGATGAGGATGAATCATACATTTCTGGCGAATGGGAACGAAAAATCAATCTGTTAAAGCGAAGATCGCAACGCTTGTCTCAAAAGATCTCCAATCCTCAAGCTGATGAAACTCGTTTAGATGATTATGTCATAGAGTTAATTAAGTGGATGAAAGAGAAGTTGAAAGCCCCGCGCAAGAAATGGCAAGAACCACAAATCAAAATGAACGGAATGAAGCATGATGGCTCTGATTATTATATTGAATTGGACATTACGTTTTTTGTGGATGAGATCAAACTGGAAGATGGGAAACGGGGCGATCGCGTGCGGAGCCAAATAAATCAAGAAATCTTCCGCCATTTCAAAAACACCTACCTGAATTGGCATGGGATTAAAGAGAAAGAACCAGTTGACAATATTTTGCAATATCAGTAAATTAAGGTGAATAAACACAATTTTTCATTGGGGCTTTCACCAGTTCACTAAGTGCGATCGCACGTTTAGAATCGTTATAACCGTCGAAGCGAAGACGATTGTCCGTTCAACGAAGAGTGAAAAATATAGTGGATGCTGTTGGGTGAGTAAGCTTGAACAAACATAAAGTAGAAAAAGTAGGAGATTTTATGCTGAAAAACTAATATTAATTTAAATGAGAG
>JAQYWN010000158.1 GCA_029379265.1 Rhizonema sp. NSF051 | reverse complement strand
AAATAGAACCATGTGAAATGATTATTGAAGATGAATACCATTGAATATCCTTGGCTAACAGCCATAATCGTGTTACCACTGGTGGCTGTAGCAGCCATGCCCTTGATTCCCGATAAAGAAGGTAAAACCGTCCGGTGGTACACTTTGGGAGTCGCGATCGCGGACTTTGCGCTCATGGTTTATGCCTTTTGGCAAAGCTACGATTTTCACAACAATGCCTTCCAACTGGTTGAAAGCTATCCCTGGGTTCCGCAATTAGGTTTAAATTGGTCTGTAGCGGTGGATGGATTGTCAATGCCGCTCTTACTTCTAACAGGTTTAATAAATACACTCGCAGTATTCGCGGCTTGGAAAGTAACTAACAAGCCGCGATTATTTTATGGTTTGATGCTAGCGATGTACAGCGCTCAAATTGGCGTGTTTGTCGCTCAAGATTTGCTATTGTTCTTCATCATGTGGGAAATAGAGTTGGTGCCAGTGTACCTGCTGATTTCCATCTGGGGAGGTGAAAAGCGTGCTTATGCCGCCACGAAGTTCATTCTTTACACCGCTGCTGCCTCACTGTTTATCTTGATTGCGGGTTTTGCAATGGCATTCAGTGGAGATACTGTCACCTTTGATATGGCAACTTTGGGAATGAAGCAATACCCCAAAGCATTTGAACTGCTTGTTTATGCAGGGTTCTTAATTGCCTTTGGTGTCAAGCTGCCGATTTTCCCCCTACACACTTGGCTACCCGATGCTCACGGAGAAGCTTCAGCACCTGTTTCCATGATTTTGGCTGGTGTGTTGTTAAAGATGGGTGGTTATGCGCTTATCCGGATCAACATGGAAATGTTGAGTGGTGCTCATGTTTTCTTCGCGCCAGTGCTGGCAGTTTTGGGTGTAGTGAACATTATTTACGGTGCTTGTTGCGCCTTTGCTCAAACCAACCTCAAACGACGCTTAGCATACTCTTCAATTGCTCACATGGGATTTGTGCTGATTGGTATCGCCTCCTACACAGAACTTGGTATCAGTGGTGCGGTGCTTCAGATGGTTTCCCACGGTTTGATTGCTGCTGCGTTATTCTTCCTCTCTGGTGTGACTTACGAACGCACCCACACTTTAATGATGGATCAAATGAGTGGTATGGCAAAAGTCATGCCGAAAACGTTTGCACTATTTACTGTCGGTGCGATGGCTTCTCTGGCGTTACCTGGAATGAGTGGCTTCGTCGGTGAGTTGATGGTGTTTCTCGGTATTGCCACAAGTGATGTTTACAGTTCTAGTTTCAAGGTTATCGTCGTGCTGCTGAGTGCGGTTGGCTTGATTTTGACTCCTATTTATCTGTTGTCGCTGCTACGTCAAGTCTTCTATGGCAAGCAAGAGGAAAATTTAGTCCTGGATGGGGTAGTTCAAGATCTCAAACCCCGCGAAATGTTCATTGCTGCATGTCTATTAATTCCTATCGTCGGCATTGGCTTGTATCCTAAATTGGTGACGCAGACTTATGATATGACAACAGTTGCAGTCGCCTCTCATGTTCGCCAAGTGCTACCAGTTATTGCTCATGGGCAAGAGTCAAGTTTATATTCCCGTATTTTTACGCAACCAACACTGGCTGATTCTCAAGTCTCCAGTCTAGTTGATATAGCTGAGTAAATATTTGTTATATCATGTTCGGTAAATGAGTTATAAATAAAAAATAGGTTCGTAGTTGCGCTTTAGCGCTACAAAAGTTTGACATCGCTAAAGCGCAACTACAAACATTATTATAAGTGTTAAGCCGAACATGATGTTAGACAAGAACTGGTGCGATCGTAAGTCTACTTGTTAAGTGGTAGAAATAGACTTCATCTCTCTCATTTCTGGTTTCCAAAGCACTGCAGGGATTGTCGTAAAAAATCTCAGTAGTGCTGAGTGCAGCCAGTTAAATCCAGAACTTTTAAGTAAGTCGGTAGGAGAAAGCAGATGTCTGTTAAGTTTTCTAACAACCTTACAGTTCTTCTTCCCCCTTTCCCTATCTCCGTTGCCGTTCAACAGCGATAATTTGCTTGATTTGCGAAGCATGTTGCTGAACATCTTTGGTATTGTTTTGTTCTGCTTCTAAGTTGCTTAATTGAGTCAACAAGTTTAAACTGAAAGCTTTATTCTGAGGATTTTGGAGTGCTAAGGATAGCGCATCGTACCATAATCCGGCTTCAGCATATAGATCTGCTTGTTTCACAATTTCTTTTGTTCGTGAGAGTGCATCTGCCAAATGCGGTGGCTTTGGAACAACTTCAATAACAGCCTTAGCTACCAAATCCTCTGCAGGGTGATTTTTATTGCATAAAAGGGCAATTTGCCAGAGATACTTCTGCCCAGTAGACAAGCTAATTTTTTCTTTGGAGAGAGAGAGTTTCATAATTCCTGATGAACTCTGCAATGGAATCTTTATAATGCGCTTGCCTTTACCACTGACATCATACTCGTAAAGACTAAATTCCATTTCATGGGGTTCAGCATTTGGCATAAACCAAACAAATGTGGGTTGAGAAGAAACAGTTTGCCCAAAATGACCAAGTGGAGCCAGCGCTGTTAAAGTTGTCTGTGCTGTACCAATACATCCGTTAGTTCTGGTACTGTTTGAACCTGTAGGACTTTTTGGTCTAGAAGGGTTTGTAGGCGGTCTGTAAGCTGCAAAGGTTGTCGTTGAGACTAACAATGAGAATGCTAAAATACAGCTAATAAACAGTCTTTGCATACAAAATTTTGTATTCCTAATTATTAGTTTGCAATGAAAAACTGTAATTATCCTACAGGTTGATTTGTGAAACTTGAAGACACAGATCCCCGACTTCTCTAAGAAGTCGGGGATCTGTGTCTTCAGACGATATTACGCTGCACCTCGTGCGATCGCTAATGCTCGACGGACTGCGGCATCAGCATTGACAAATTCGCTACCATAATATATATCTTTACCATCCGGACCTAGATCGTAGGCTGTCTGTGACAGAATTTGCTTGACTTGACTGGCGCTCAAGTTAGGATCGGCACTCCAAACTAACGAGGCGACACCTGTCGCGTTGGGAGTGGCGGCAGAAGTTCCATTAAAGCGATTGTACTAGAGTTAACACTTGAAAGGTCTAGTATATCTCGCTCTCCCTGACCAAAATCAACATTACCATTACCGGAAATCACCGTGCGGTTAAAACCAGACTGGAAAGCAAAATGATTAGCGTCTAGGGTTCCCGAAACGGTACGTGTATTGTTAACAATAGGTGTAGCAGAAAGTCCAAGACGAAAGTTCGTGTTACCGCTATGTTGAAAAACATTTGCATAATAGGTTCCTGCTGCCAAACTGCCGTCGATCCACTCTGTATCATTACTTATGTGATTATCAATTGCAATACGTCTTCCATTTCCATCTAACAATTCTACGTCTGCATTCGCACTCAAACCGTTTAAAGACAGATTAAAGCTACTGTAACTTGAGAGACTAAAGCTGTACAACTGAGATGTATGGTTGTTGTCAAGAGAGCCGATGAAGGTTTCAGGGCGAGTCAAATCGACAGTATTGACACTGCTGAGGATACTATTAGCAGCTGATGCAACTTGGAGACTAGGTTCTGATGGAGATAAACTAACAATATTATCTGAGTGGCTTTCTATTGGAAATTTGCCATAATCAGCACTAGAACCAGAAAAATTTCTAACTAGTGGTAGTTCATCATTTAAGTGTTGCAGATTCAGTAATGAAAACCATGTTGACGACTCGTTCAAGCCAGTTGTCAGAGAACTGTGCTGCCCTTTTGAGTCACAGCAGTCAAACATTTGCTTACTCCTTACTCAATTTTTGATAAAGTAGTCATTGACAAGCAATCATTATTTATTTGACTTTTGTCTAAAGTTGTAATGTGTTCAGAATTCTCAACGGTCGTCTACTACACGTACACGTGGAAAACGGTCATGCCAGCATCTGCCATTTGAGAATGAAAGTGGCTCCAATGGCACAAAACGCCAGAGTGTTCTATAAAATATTTGAGTGATGCTTGGTTTTAAGCCGTCTTCCGTAACAACCTTCGTTCTTGTAATAAATTTTGCAGGTGAACGTTGACAGAATGCTTCAAACATAAAAGAATATAAGAACAAGAAGCATATGCTAAATACCCAATCCTGGATAAAATTTTTTGTATGAGTGTGAATGAGTTCCGTGTGGGAAAAAGACAACATTAATCTAGTCAAGACAAATCTAAAAATTATTTCATCTCCAATATAATTGACAAAATGTCTATTTCCTGATGCATTGATTATATTTTTCTTAACTGCATAATCAGAAAACAAAAGATACCCACACTCATCGCAGACGTTATCTTGTCTACCTTCAGGGGAGTTTTCGTAGCCACAACTAGGACATTTCATAAATTTTCTTTTGATATATTCAGTTATGTTTTACGATTTGTTCTTCAAAATATCGACTTTTTTTATCCTAGTTAACTAAACTCTGCTAACTAGAGTATGCATCTATTCCTATGCATTCATATTTCATAAACCGTTAGATAATCTCTATTGAATTCATTTTATGAGAGTAGGATTTTATAAATTTGCACTTAAATAATTGTGCTTGAATAACACAATAAAATTTTCAGGACATAATTTGTTAGATCTTTGTGCCAATTAAATTGTTTTTTTGTGCATAATCGATTGTACAAAAGTACAATCTGGTTTAATTTATGTTAAGTCAAGAACATAAAGCGCTAAATTGGTTTGACTTGTGTCGAAAGTTGTGGTTTTACTAGACACTATAAATATGTAATGGGTGCAGCTAATGACACAAAGACACTGGTTCGCTTGGTGTTTGCAGTTGGGATGGGTGGGACTATTGGGGTGGATAGGTGCGATCGCATGTGCTACCAGTACGCTAGCCCAAAGCAGAATTGTGCCAGATAATACACTCGGTGCTCAATCCTCTATTGTTATACCCAATGTTCAAGGATTGCCAATAGAAGCAATTACTGGTGGAGCAATTCGCGGGGCAAATCTGTTCCACAGTTTTCGGGAATTTAATGTCGATGCCGGACGAGCAGCTTACTTCCAAAATCCTAATGCTAATATCAAAAATATCTTCACAAGAGTCACAGGTAATAACCGCTCAGACATTTTCGGAACTCTGGGTACAATTGGTAATGCTGCCAACTTGTTTTTGATTAATCCTAATGGTATTGTGTTTGGTCCAAATGCGGCATTAAATGTAGGCGGTTCATTTGTAGGAACCACAGCTAACGCTATTCAATTTGGAAACTTGGGTATTTTCAGTGCTTCCACTCCAGAAGCACCCTCCCCTTTACTAACAATCAATCCTTCAGCGTTGCTATTCAATCAACTCTCTCCAGCTTCAATTACATACGATGTCAGACTTAATCCAGTAAGTGCAGTCACAGGTTTGAGAGTGCCAGATGGTCAGAGTTTACTGCTAGTTGGTGGTGATATCAACGTAAATGGTGGTAGCCTTAGAGCTCCTCAAGGTCGCATCGAGTTAGCTGGGTTGGCTGCACCAGGAACGGTAGGATTAAATTTGGCGGATAACACTCTCAGTTTGAATGTGCCAGTTGGAGTCGCAAGAGCAAACGTGTCCCTCAGCAATGGAGCAGAAATCAATGTGCGTGGTGCTAATGGTGGTAGTATTGTTATCAATGCTCATGACTTAAATTTGGCAGGAGCAAGTATACTGCGTGCAGGGATAGCATCAGGATTGGGTACGCCGAATAGTCAGGCGGGAGACATTGAAATCAACGCTACAGGAGACACCACTCTCAGTGATGGCAGCTTTATTGCTAATGCGGTGCAATCTCAAGCTATAGGGAAAGGTGGCAACACTAATATTACTACAGGATCGCTCTCCTTAAGCAATGGCGCTAGCCTGAGTAATAGTACCTTTGGGCAAGGGGATGCAGGCAGGGTATTTGTGCAAGCGTCGAAGGCTGTATCTCTTGTCAACAGCAGCATACTCAATGATGTGGAAGCTGGAGCAGTGGGCAATACTAACGGTATCTTTATTACAGCAGAGTCGCTTTCTCTGACAGATGGCGCTTATCTAGAATCTAGTATTTTTGGAGCCAATGCATCAGCTCTTGGTGGTCGTGGTAATCCAGGAGGTGTGAATATTAATGTAAGCGATCGCGTCACTTTCGCTGGAGTGAATCAAAACCGATCTTTTAGTGGCATTTACAATAATACAGCTCCTGGATCGGTTGGCAATGGTGGCGATATTAACATCTCGGCTAGGTCTTTGTCTTTAACTGATGGAGCTTTCTTGAATACCAGCAACGCAGGGCAAGGAAATGGGGGTAATATTACGATTAATGCCCGCGATACAGTTGAGTTTGATGGCATAGGGGTTTATTCAATAGGCGGCTTGCAAAGCGACATACGACCTGGAGGTGTGGGCAAAGGGGGAGACATTCGAGTGACAACTGGCTCTCTTTCTCTGACTAACGGTTCTGTATTGTTTGCTGGCAATGCTGGACAAGGAAATGCAGGTAATATTACTATTTCTGCCCGTGATACCATAACCTTTGATGGGACACGAAGCATAGCAAGCACAGAAATAGAAAAGGATACGGTAGGTAGTGGTGGCGATATCCGCGTTAATGCGAGGGCGCTGTTCTTAAAAAATGGTGGTCAACTTAATGCTAATAACTTTGGACAGGGCAATGCAGGCAGTATTATCATCAATGCCAGCGATACTATTGCCTTTGATGGCGTAGGTATCACACTTGAGAGTTCAGCAAACAGCTTCGCAGTTAATGGTAACGGGGGAGATATCAGATTGACAACCGGAACACTATCATTAACTAATGGCGGTAACCTCTCTAGCTTCGCACAGGGGGATGCAGGCAGTATTACCATCAATACTCGTGATGCTGTGAGGTTTGATGGTGTGGGCAGCGACGGAGTTTTTAGTGGTATTAACAACTCGCGATTACCTAATGTTATATCATCTGGAAACCTCGGCAATACTGCAAACATCTTTGTGACAACCGGAACACTTACTGTGAGTAATGGTGCTAAACTTTTTTCAAGTTCATATGGGCAGAGCAATGGTGGTAATATTACTATTAATGCCCGTGATGCTATTAAGTTTGATGGGGTAGACAGCAATCAAAATTCCAGTGGCGCTTATAGCACAGTAGAACTAGCTAGTGTAGGACAAGCAGGTAATATTAATCTCACAACTGGATCGCTGTCTTTAAACAACGGTGCTCAAGTTAGTGCAAGCACTTCAAGTTTTGGCAACGGAGGCAACATCACAATTAATGCTAACACTTTTGAAGCCTTGAATGGTGGACAAGTGACCACCAGTACTGCAGGAACTGGTAAGGCAGGAACTATCAACCTCAATCTTAAAGACAGCTTAACTCTAGCAGGAAGTAACGTGAATTTTACTTCGCAACGCTTTAGTGGAATTTTCGCTAATACCGATCCTAATTCCACGGGAGATGGAGGCAGCATATTTATTGACCCCCGTCAAGCCACTATTAGAGATGGGGCAAGAATATCAGTGAATAGCGCTGGTACAGGCAATGCAGGCAATATTAACCTATTTGCAGGCACTCTCACGCTTGATAATGGTGGCTTAATTTCCGCTCAAACTGTTAGTAGTCAAGGTGGTAATATTAACTTGCCGTTGGGGAATATTTTATTGCTGCGTCGCGGTAGTAGCATTTCTACTAATGCTGGTATTGCTCAAGCTCGTGGCGATGGTGGTAATATTAACATCAATGCACCGTTTATAGTTGCTGTGCCAGATGAAAATAGTGACATCACAGCAAACGCTTACTCAGGCAGAGGTGGGCGAGTACAAATTAATGCTCAAGGTGTAATTGGCATCCAGAATCGCTCACAGCAAACTCCAGAAAGTGATATCACTGCTAGTTCTACCTTGGGCGTGCAAGGAGTAGTTAATATTTTTATCCCAGATCCAAATATTCTGCGAGACAACCTGACTCAATTACCGGAAAATATTATTGATGCTAACACACTGGTTGCCAATAGTTGCATAGCTAGACGCCACAATCAGTCTGGTGGTACTTTCTTCGTTGTTGGCAATGGTGGTTTACCTGAGCGTCCTGGGGAAGCTACCCTTTCACGTTATTCTACTGGGACGATACGTACTATACCAAATGGAGGTGAAAAAGCCACCTTACCTTCTTCAACTAATTCCGTCCGCCCTTGGAAAAATGGCGATCCGATTATTGCCGCTCAAGGTATTTATCGATTGGCTAATGGTGATTTGGTATTAGGTAGAGAGTGTCCATTAGCTGATAGCTATTAGTTATTTGCCTCATCTAACCAGACCTGCAAATCAGCCAAACTGCTAAAATCTAACAGTGCTTCGCTCAAATCTTCGAGAACAGGCAATGGTAAACCAAAAATTCTCGCGACTATTTCATCAGAGAGTTTCTGCCCCATCCGCTTACTCATCAGCCTAATAATAAGGTTAGCTGCTTCAGAGAGTCGTCCTTCTTGTATTCCTTCTTCCTTGATTTCCCGGTAAACTCGCGTTTGCTGTAATGTGATCTCTAGCATATTTGAGTTGTGCGCTCGTTTTTTCAAAAATTTGCGGAGGAGTCCGATATCAGACTTGATCTAACCAAACCTGCAAATCAGCCAAACTGCTAAAATCTAACAGTGCTTCGCTCAAATCTTCGAGAACAGGCAATGGTAAACCAAAAATTCTCGCGACTATTTCATCAGAGAGTTTCTGCCCCATCCGCTTACTCATCAGCCTAATAATAAGGTTAGCTGCTTCAGAGAGTCGTCCTTCTTGTATTCCTTCTTCCTTAATTTCCCGGTATACTCGCGTTTGCTGTAATGTTATCCCTAACATAGATTCTACCTCTAGTCGGCTCAATTGTGTAAATTTGTACACCATGATCGTCGTCACCATCTCTATTATGGCTTGACTTGAAGTCGGTGGTACTTCTTGATGGGTTCTTGTTAACAAATATCTTGCTTCTTCTGGTGCTTGGCTCTCCTCTAGGGTAGTTAGTACCATCAGCGCTACCCATAACGGTAAGGAACGAATGTTGCCCAACTCATCCAAATATACCCGATGCACTTGGTTTCCGTTGAGTAATGTTCGATGAGGATGAATATCACTTTGCTCAATACTGCGTGTCGGGTAAATAATCACTGCCTGCCAATCGCTAAATCTGGCACGGTTGCGATAAAAGTATAATGAAGATTCTGCAAATAATCTTTCGTAAAGTTGTTCATCTTTCTGAAACTGCACTTCACAGAAATAGACGACTCCTGCACCTTCGTTTTCAGGTGGTAGAAATACCCCGTCAATCTCAAATTTAGGTTCTTTGACAGCTACAGAATCAAATCGGTATAAATCAGCACTTTTGGGAGGATAAGTCAAAAATTCAAATAGCAGAGTCGGGCATTGTTGAAACAGTTTGTAAAATATTGAGTCTCGACGCATGAAGCAATAAAGCTGAATTTATTTATGAGAGATGTAATCCATTTAATTATACATTCTCCAACATAACTATTCTTTCAGCAGGGTGCTAAGGCAGTAGCAATTAGTGCCCTATTACAATATTTCACAAGTTCGTAGCGTTATTGAGTCTCTTCAAGCTTTAGCAGTAGGTGATTCAATTCGTCACGGATTTATAAAATGCTGTATTTAGCCTCTCTTCAGGCAGTTAGCAATGCTTCAAACGTGCAAATTTTCATTGACTTTTATACCAAATTATTCGTTCTTTCAAACATAGGCGCAGCGTGATCGCTTGAAAACTCTTTTAGGTGGACACACTATTTGGTTAGATTGCCGACTTCTTTTATGAAATCGGCGTTTTTAAACGTATTTAATTTTAATAAAAGCAACCACAGCCGATCAACTTAAAAATTGTGTTCGCTAAGCGATATAATGAACTGATAGGAACTGACAAGAGAGAAAAAGTTAATGTGGGAGAAGTAGTGAAAGCCATCATTTTGAATGGGTTAGGATTTGTGTCAAAACCATTATATTTATTCTCACATTTTTTTGAGGACAAAGCCATCGAACATCTATTAGGGTCAGGCATAAAAGCTGAACAGCTAAATGATGATAAACTAGGGAGGGTAATGGATAAATTATACAATTAGAAGACAAAGCGAGTTTCAAAAAATTACCACACTATTTCTAAACAGACTCGCTAGTATCATTAAATAATACAAAGGGGGTCTTCTTGCATAGAGTGCTTTAGCTTAAAATTGTAATTGTAAGGAGAGCTTGTCATGAAGTACTTAAGTAAAAAGCAATGGCTCTTAACTTTATGCTCTGGAGCATTTATGAGCTTGTCTGTTACAACAGTAGCACAAGCACTGGAGCCACAGGTTGAGATTGCTCAGGCTGTTTCTAGTCCCATATCACCAAACAATCTGGTGTCAAAAATTGACCGCAAGCTGCCGAAAGTTTTCCCCATGACTGAAGCAAAAACAGAGACCGCTTCTAAGTTCCCTCTACCACCCAACGATCCTGCAGCGCAACTTGATCCGAGTTTGTTGCACGTTCCTCCTATACCTGAACGTAAAGTAGACCGTGTAACAACGGCAGATACTCAAACACTTAGGAAAGAGGTTAGTTATGACGTGAAAACAGGTTCTGTTCAAGTTGGTGCAACAAAGCCAATAACTTCCAATTCGACACTGCGCATGATGTCTCCCTATGTTGGAAGTGATTCGAGGGTTATACCTGAGTCTTCAGAAATTAAACATCCAGATAATTGAGCCTAATGGCAGCACTATCTGAGCTAAATGTGATTATTAAATCAGGGGACTGAGAACATTCTCAATCCCCTGATTTTTCCTAGCAAAAGTTGGGGTTCCTTAAACAACGTAATAATATTGAGCAGACCAAAAAGCAAGGAAATTCTGATTAGTTACCACTTGATATCCAAGCTTGGATATCGTTATATTTGGCAGAATCAATTCGGGTACCACTGTTAGTTGAACTGCTACCGTCAATAGGCACATTGTTAGTATTCACACCAAATACATAACGCTGATCGTTGATAATACGATATATTCCACTACCACTTTGACCATTATACATGTCGATTGTGTAGTTAAGACGCTGTGCGGTTGAGCTAAGAATTGGTCCGTAGCCATAATATAGTTTTAAGGCGTTGTCTTTATCGCCAGGATAGCCTGCTATGTAGGCTGTCACACCGTCTACTGATGGATAGTTGGCTAAGCCTAACCAACCGACAGTGTCACCAAGACTCTGATTAAGAGTGATGAGGGCAATGTCATAATTAGGGTCTTGATTATCAGTCCAGTTTTTATAGCTCCGAATGTTTGTTGAAGAAAAAGAGCCATAAGGTTTGTAAGTTCCATTTAAACCAGGAACAACCTCGACTGTTTTAGCAAACCCGCCGTGACTAGGGTCGTGTACACAATGACCTGCTGTTAAAACATATTTAGCACTGATCAGAACTCCTGAACAAGTAAAACTTTTTTCATCAGGATAGGTGATGTAGAGTTTAGTCATCGCCCGCCAAGGGTAAACTGTCGTATCATTAATCAGAATGCGATCATCAGAACCAATAACAGATTGAGGTGTAATACCTGAGCTTGAGCTTTTTTCTGGTTTTGCTACTGAGTTAGGGGCTGAACCTAAGCTAGGCTCAATTGCATCTGAAGAAGTAAGTGGGACAATAGTCTGTGGGGGTTTGGTAGGTCCTATTTGGACAATACCAGTGTTGGTATTGTAACTAACCTCTGTAGTGCCAGAATTAGTTGTGTCTATATGACTACTTAGAGGGGCTACCTTCTCAGGAACATTTTGTAGTCTCGGATCTAACTTTGCTGCTGGATCATCAGGAGATAATGCTCCGTTGTGCAATGGAAGCGGCTCTGATTGAGCGCGTACAGCAACTAATCCAATTAGTGCGGGAAAAAGCAAGCAAGCGGACAATATCTGGTATAGTTTAGTACTCATTGGATGCTCCTGAAATTCCTGTAATGAAAAATGCAATTAGGGTTTGCTGAGAAAGTAGAAGAAAGTAACACTGTAAGGATTATAAAATTGCCTTATGAAAAATTATTAGACATATCAAATATTTCCTGGTTACGATC
>JAQYWN010000157.1 GCA_029379265.1 Rhizonema sp. NSF051 | reverse complement strand
CCTGAAACAAAAACACTGTTAACTGTCATTTTAAAAGCAGAAAACAAAAGGAGTAGAAATTAAATTTATGTTTCAATATAAGGGGTATACAGGCGACGTTGAAATTGATGTAGAAAGTGGAATGCTTACCGGACGAGTGATTGATATTAAAGACGTTGTGTCTTTTAAAGGAAAAACTGTAGAAGAAACTCGTCAGGAATTTGAGGAATCTGTCGATGATTACTTAGAATTTTGCACTGAATTAGGAGAAGAACCAGATAAGCCTTTTTCAGGTAAACTTCCTTTTCGTACATCTTCTGAAAATCACCGAAAAATTTTTATAGCTTCTAGAAAAGTTGGAAAGAGTATTAATGCCTGGATGGATGAAACATTAGTCAAAGCGGCTGATGAAATCATTCACGCTTGAAGTCAACAGATGGAAAATAGCTATCGCCTTTTTTCATGATTGGTCTTAATTTATATTTTGTTTAATGTGTCAATGCGTAATTCCTAAAAACAACATTGACGGTAAACACAACATCTGATAAAACCCGCTTTTATCGTTGTAGCAGAGTTAGAATTTTAATTCCTCCTTCCTTCTATTCTTAATGCTTATCCAACATTTCCAAATGCTTGCACGTTACAACACGCTAGCAAATGGCAAGCTTTATGAAGTTTGTTCGCAGCTAGAAGAGACAGAACGCAAGCGCATCCGACCTGCGTTTTTTAAAAGTATTCACGGAACGCTGAATCATATTATGGTGGGAGATCGAATCTGGATGAGTCGATTTCAAGGCAAAGAAATACCATCGACTGGACTTGATTCTATTCTCTATGATGATTTTGAGGAATTATGGCGAACTCGTGGATTAGAAGATGAGTCTATCGAAGTTTTTATGTCTGGATTAAAAGAAGATTTCTTGACCAAAAGTATTAACTACGTAAACAGTCAAGGTAAACTTTATTCTGACCCAGTTGATTTGTTACTAGCACATTTTTTCAACCACCAGACACACCACAGAGGTCAAATTCACGATATGCTAACCCAAACAGAAATCGCCCCACCAGTTCTAGATATGCACCGAGTTATGAGAGCATGAGTAGGGGCGGGTTTAATAGAAAGATTATCGACACCAAACACAACATCTGACAAAACCCGCCCTTACGGCAGTAGGGAGCAGGGGGAATTACTCCCAACACCGAGTGTAAGATTACCTATCTTTTTACCTTCTTTCTCTGCTTCCTTGGCGTCTTCTCTTCTCTTCGAGACGCTTCGCCAAGGCTGTTTATCTAATCGGTATTCTTAGGAGCGGGAAGGGAGTAAGCGAACTTGCCTGCCCTACTCCTGATCTTTTCCATCATCACCATGCTCCATTTCCTATTCCCCATTCTTTAGACTCATGAATCAGCAGAATTTTGAATTAACAATTGGTTGGCTGTATCCGACGTTGATGAGTACTTATGGCGATCGCGGTAATGTCATTTGTATAGAACGTCGTTCTTTGTGGCGGGGATACAATGTCAGGGTGTTGCCGTTAGATCAAAATACGACAGCAGCCGATATACATACAGTCGATTTGATCGTTGGTGGTGGTGCCCAAGATCGCCAGCAAGAAATTGTCATGCGCGATTTACAGGGTGCGAAAGCAGACGCACTCCGTGAGAAAATCGAAAATGGGACTCCTGGAGTTTTTACCTGTGGCGCACCTCAGTTGCTAGGACATTATTATGAACCTGCTTTTGGACAGCGCATTGAGGGGTTGGGCATATTGGACTTGGTGTCGGTACACCCTGGTGAAAATACTCGTCGTTGTATTGGTAATTTGGTAATAGAAGTTACAGCTACCCGTCTAGCACGAGATTTAGAAGAAATGATGGGTAGCAAACCGTATTTGATTGGGTTTGAAAATCACGGTGGACGTACCAAACTGGGGAAAGTGGAAGCTTTAGGGCAAGTGGTGTACGGATTGGGCAACAATGGTGAGGATGGGACAGAAGGTGCATTTTATCAGAATGCGATCGCAACGTATTCTCATGGTCCCTTGTTACCAAAAAATCCCTTTGTCGCCGACTGGATGATTCAAACCGCACTTCGACTCAAGTATCAACAGCCGATTACCCTCTCACCTTTAGACGACACTCTTGCCATGCAGGCACGAGAAGCGATGTTTAAGCGATTAAAGGTCAATTTTCCCACTCTTGCATTGCAGCGGTAAAGACTTTTCACATCTCTCTTGCTTTGGTTACTTCTGAACCGCCAGAAGAATACTGAATTTAATGAACCGCAACATCGTAAGGGCGAACAGCCGTGACGCTCGTTCGCGAAGCGTCTCCCCTTGGGAGAAGACTCGCTAACGCCCCTACATGGTATCTGTCGCATTCTTTTTTCTAATTGGCATAACGAAATGTAAATTTTCTGAAATTTGCTCGTAGTTGCGCTTTAGCGCTCTTAACAGCAACAAAGCATTTTCGGTTTATTTCCGTTAACCAACTTAATTTGTGATTTGTTAACAGCCAGATTAAAACAACTCCAATGTGGTTTACTCAGTAATAATGCAAACTCGATAAAAAGTTGGGGAGAAGCGAAACTCAACCTACTGTACCAGTAGCCGATAAGTTGCTTCTAACACAGACAGAAGCACAATTACTGACTGGGCTTTCTAAAGAATTTCTACGTGATGCCATTAATGATGGTACGCTCAAAGCCAAACTCATCGGTAGAAGCTGGCGGATTAAGCGTAGTGACGCCCGAGGAGTTTGTAGCTAGCTTGTTTTGAATCCCGCCATTAAAAGTCTTACTGAGAGATATTTCCAGCGATTTAAGTCCTGTGGCGATCGCACTGGCTAATAAGGAATCACTCGCGCTGTCATTGCCACAGAGAAAAACCCCACAATGCTTAACTGTGAGGTTGTTTCGTTGATTCTATGGGTTTAGTTAATCCGATTTTATCCAGTCGGTAGAGTGATAGTGTATACAAATCTGGATTAAACCAACAGACAGAAGAAAATCAGTAGAACTAAACTTAGAGTACTAAAGTGAATACCTATTATGTTTTGCAATCTGTATACCCTGGCAATATTTTCGCTCTTGCCTAGCTGCTAGGGTTTTTATTTTTCATCTTAACCGCATGTAGCAATGATGTCTAGCATCAATTTATGAGGGTTTTATTAATCAGAAGATTTATTTGAGTCAGTAAATGTATTCCGGATAACAAGAAGATTTAACATATTCCAATTCTTTTAGTAGATGCAGTACAGAGACTAAGGGAGATACTTTGCAGAAAAGTATTTAATCAACATGGAGAGAAAGTGTTATGAGAGTGGGAAAACATTATCACGATACTTCAGATTTCCATGAGGAGCAGCGGCAATTATCAGAGAAGCAGCGGCAATCTTCAGAAGAGCAGAGAGAATCCTCAGAAGAAATCAGGCAGTCACAGGAGAATAATCGAGAAGTTACCGAACAAGCGCGAGCTGACCGGGAGAAAACACGAGAATTTGCGGAACAAGCGCGAGAATTTGCAGAACAAGCACGAGATTTTTTTGAACAAGTACGAGTTGAGCGGCTGGAACAACAAGAAATTTTAAATGAGATACGAGAAACTGCTAAACAAATACAACAGAATCTATAGTCCATTTTCCCAACATTTATAAACGCATAAATAAAACCCCACAATGATTTTAGGAGTACAAGTCTTTGCTATGTAACACTTTTTTGGGTTAGTTTGTATAAACCTTTACCCATATTTCATGGACTCTACCCAACCTGATGATGGTAATAACCCAGATGTCAAAACAATTTTGATTTTGGCAGCAAATCCGGAAAGCACTTCAAGGTTACACCTGGACACAGAAGTACGAGAAATTGATGAAGGGTTAAGACGAGGCAATAAGCGTGAGCAGTTCAAGTTAGAACAGAAGTGGGCAGTACGTCAGCGTGATTTTTACCGGGCGATCTTAGATTACCAACCCCAGATTGTTCACTTTAGTGGGCATGGTGCAGGAGTTGATGGCATTGTCTTAGAAAATGAAGCAGACGAACCAGCATTTCTCAACGCAGACGCATTGGCAAGTATGTTTGAGTTATTTGCGACAAAGGGAGTCGAGTGCGTACTTCTCAATGCTTGTTATAGTGAGGTGCCATGGCAATTGCTATTAGTCAACATGTCAACTATGTGATTGGCATGAACCGAACAATTGGAGATAAAGCAGCTAGAGCATTTTCTGTGGCATTTTACGATGCAATAGCAGCAGGGCAACAAATGGAGTTTGCTTATAAATTAGGTCGCTCGGTTTTAATGAATTATTTAGAGTAGCAAACTCCGGTTCTGTTGAAAAAAGAGCATCTTGGTACTGTCCAGCCATTATTTGACATTGTTCCTCCCAATCCATATGTTGGATTAGCTGCATTCCGAGAAGATGATGCAGCATTCTTTTTTGGACGCGAAACGTTTGTCAATGGTTTGGTTGAAGCCGTCAATCAACAGCCCTTGGTAGGAGTCATTGGTCCGAGTGGTAGTGGGAAATCTTCTGTCGTGTTACCTAACTCAATACCAAAACGGGAATTTTGTACGCTAGATGTCAAGTAAAAAACACCGAATCCTTTACACAGCATATCTTTCAGCGCTTCACGAGAGTCAAGTAAAATGTTGAAAAAAAGCCACGAAAGTGGTAAAAAAAGTCTTGCTTTTGCTTTGGGCTGAAAGTCTTGCTGAAAGAGACTTTTAACAACTATCAGAATGTCTTAGCGTACAAAATTCCCGTTTTGGTACAGTCCTGCCTAGTAATAAGGTTGCGCGAAGAAAGGAAATAGTATTAAAGTCCTTTTTAGCTGTGACATGAACTGTAACTTTTAGTCCAAGACATTAACAGGCTGAATAATGCAAAAACTCCTTTTTAATGACAGAGATAGCTTTAGAGCGCCGCCACTTCAGGAGGTAAATCCGTGACAATCAGCACTGCGTATCGGTATAACCCTCATCCCAACATCCTATTCGGGGTAAAGTTACGGTAGCTGTCACTCTTAGGTAAAGTAGCCTGTAAGTACTCTCTCGACAACCGTTTCAGCTTTTATAATGATTTGGGATAACGATCGCCACCCCCTGCCAAAAAGTTTCGATAATATGTAGAGTCGGAACTTGTTCGCTTAAATTATGCCCTGTTCAACCCGAGTTACTAGCTTTCAAGAAGTCAAAACAGGTAAAGTTCCGACTCCAAAACAAAAATCGGTACTTTCTCATCTTACTTTACCTAAGAGTGACAGCAACAGTCACACTACCCCAACTTTTATTTCTTTTTCGGCTCGCGTAATGTTTTCGGACAGACCATATTTTTTTACTGATTTTTTATGCCGCTTACTCCTAATCGCGATCGCCTCAACTAAAAATTTTGACAAAACACACACCTTGCAAGCGTGTTAAATGATTAAATTCTGGTATAATCCAGTTTGCTAAAAATGATGATCAATAAGCTTCATTATTGACTTTGACAAAAATCATTCTTTGATGTACAGGTGTGAGAATCAGAAGTTGTCACGTAACGACTGAGTAACTACCTGAAACTTTTAGGCAATGAGTTGGTTCGAGGGAGATAGTACTCCCCCTTGAACCAACTCATTGCCTTTTAGATCGTTAGGTAAAAAAGTTGTGACAGAGGTTATGACAGAGATTATGACAGAGGTTATGACAGGTTCTAAGGCTTGCTGTTCATGGGTTACAGGAATTTAACTAGGTAGGGTGTCACAACCTGTCATATCCTTTTCTATATTTTGCTGAGAACTCAGGACATTGTTTTGTTGATTATGGCTCACATCCTTAGCAAAGTTTTCTTCAAAAGGTTGTGACGGTTGTGACACTGAGCCGGAAATGCTTGTTTCATCGATATTTGAAGGTGTCACAACCTCTGTCATAACCTTGTCACAACCTAATATATTTTCAAAAGGTTGTGACAGCGCCATAGGTTCCCACACCCAACGTGGTTTACCGTTAATCCTGCGTTGCTTGTCAGATTTTTGCCATCCTAGGCGGCGAAGAATTTCTGCTACTCTCATTTCACTAGTACAGCATGGCGGAAATAAACCCACCATTAGGAGCCTTGAAAAAATTGCCATTTGCAGCCAGTGAAAATGGTAGGCGTATTTACGCCGCACGGTACTAGTACGATCGCATTTTGAAATCTCAATTTTTAAAACGTCAGTGAGAATGTCTCCTATCACTACACTAGAGCGATTTGTCAAATGAGTTTCGATAACTGATTCCCACGAATCCGCCATCTGGTATTGCCCATTGGCTTTTTTGAGTAATTCCTCTTCGTCATCGGTTAACCACCATTGTTCATCTTGCCGATACAGTTTAACGGCAGCAGCCCAAATTAAATGGCGTTCAACTCTCAGTAAATTAATGTTAATTTTGTTAACTAGGACTGGTATTATCCAGTAACGCCGCTCTCCGGTAGGATCATGGAGGAACTCGCTTTTATTGGTTGTGCCAACAAAAAGACTTGGTCGAGGCACATCCTCAATGTCGGTTCCATAAGGACGGCGGACACAATCGGTCTTTCTGGACAAAAAAGCTTTGAGTGCTGATACTTCCTTTTTTCTGTATACCGTCTCAAATTCGGCGTACTCCATGATCCAATATTGAGAAAGTTTGAGAATTTCATCTTTTTCTGAGCCGCTGGTTATGTCATCGGTAAACCAATTTTCGCCAGCGAGTACCGCCCAAAAGGTAGATTTGAGGCTGTTTTGCGCGTATTACATGGTATTAGTACAATCAGCTCCCTAATTAAGTTTTTTCCTTACCGAGTCAGGCATTAATTCCTCTCACGCTGGCAAAATAAGCGAACGTACAGTCATAACTCTTCGCCGCTTTCATATCTATATATATAGATACAATGAAGCGATCGCTCTAAAGTAGCCACAATTCATCCTCTGTTACAAACCATTGTTTTGAAGTTGGCGTACAGCGAAGCTGCGCCGTTAGGCATCGCTCAAAAATGGCACTTACTCCAATACATATAGTTGCACCACTGTCAAGCTAATCTAATTATCCTTGTGACTCTTCCAGAATACCATTTGAGTATGGGACATCAAATTTAGATGCGTTTGCCCTGGTAATCTCACCATCAACGCTCTCGATTCTGTTGAAGTTGCAAACACCTCAAATGACGGTAGCCACCCAAGCCGTCTCTCAGTTCGTAGCTTGGGTGAGGGAACGGCAGGAAATCTCACTGTAAATTCGCGGCGTGTCACTCTCAAAGACCGAGGTGAGATTACTGCAGCAACTAACGCGGTTGATGGTGGTAACATTACTTTGAATACCAATCTACTGCTGCTACGGAATGGTGGTAATATTTCAGCAACAGCAGGTCAAACTCAAGGTGCAGGTAATGGGGGGAACATCACAATTAATGCGCGTGTGATCGCCGCAGTTCCTCAAGAAAACAGCGACATCAGTGCCAATGCTTTTCAAGGACGCGGCGGCAGCGTTACAATTAACTCCGATGGTCTATTTGGTATTGTTGCCGCCATACGAAGCACTCCACTAAGTGACATCACTGCTAGTTCTGAATTAGGAATCAATGGCACTGTGCAAATCACTACCCCAGAAGTTGACGAGAGCCTTGGTTTAGTTACCCTGCCCACGATTACAGAAAATACCCCAAGGTTAGTTTCCTCTAGCTGTGCGGCGTTCGCTGATCAAGGAGGCAGTAAATTTACTGTTACTGGACGTAGCGGATTACCTCCAAGCCCTGACGAATTCCTTACAAGTGATGTTGTTTGGACAGATACTCGCCTCCCAGATACCACCGTGCAGCAACATATTTCCAAGAAACACATAGCCTCTCCATCAAAAGCGGTGGAAATTTTGCCGGCGACTGGTTGGGTTCTCAACGGCAACGGGGACATTACGCTGATATCGAATAAATCAGGTGCCAATATAGGATCTATTCCCACTAATTGCCCCAAATAGAAATAGCGGTGTTTGCTCGCGTATTGTCGAGAGTGGCGATACGGCTTAAGCCCGTGGCCTAAGGCAATCACAATTATAACGGTTCCTCATATATTTATCCGAACTTCAATTTGTAATTGTCGAGTGTTGGCTGTAAGTTTTTTGTTGGAGGAGATCTTGCCAATCTTCAATTATCTTTTTTGTCCACAGCCAATTTTTAGCTAATTTATCTGGAGCGAAACTTTCTGGATCTTGCTTGACGACTATTTGTCGCAGTTTGATGGCTTCACCAATATATCGCTCCCGTTTATTATCTGGTTGATTATGTGCGTTTTTATACAGACCAAGAGCTAATCCTGCATACGCCATGATAGCTTCTTTCGGTAATGGTGTTTCTGTGGCTACTGGTGTGGGAGAAACAGAGTTACTTCGCTCTTTGAGAGATACATTCAGTGCCTTGAACCAAGAGTCAATAGCTCGATTTAAATCGCCTTCTGCATAATAGGCAAACCCGAGAGCGTTGGCATATGAAGATGAGTCTGGCTTGGCTTTGGCTGCACTGTCCCAATAACGCCGGACATCATCAACATTGTAAGTGTTATCTCCAGCCTGGAGCGATTGCCACGCCAATCTTCCTTTGATAAAGTTTACAGATGGATTGTCAGCTTGGTATTGAGGAATGATATCAAGGGCTGTTTTAGCATTATTAAGCGCATTTCGGTCGAACAGTTCATCCACAGCCATCAAACCTGTTTTCAAATCACCCCTACTCAATTTATCAGTAGCGTAGGCAGTCACAATTCCGGTTGAATCTGCCTTCAGATTAACATCTGAATGATTTGAGTTAGAAATAGAATCAACAGGAATTGTAGGTATATCGGACATCTGTCTTTGCCACAATTGAATACCGATAGTGAGGGCGATCGCACTCACTCCTACAGTTCCCAACACGTACCATAATTTACGTCTGGTGCGGCGTCTAGATCGTTTGGTCTGTGTGGTAGGATCTGACGATGCGTAATTTGAATTCCAATCTCCTGAAGTCGCTTCTTCTGAAGAATCTTGGCTAAAAACGGGGAGTTCGTGAGGATTCATATTGGTTTTGCCATAGGAAGCAGCCTCACGGATTTGTTCCCATACTCCGGCATCGTTTTCATCAAACGAATCTATCTCATCTGAAACTTGCGGCTTCTCAATACCATCTTCGACAAGTTCAGCAGTCATGTGAGATTGTTGGTTTCTAGCGTTGGAATTATCTAGCTGGCGAAATAGATCGGAAACGACAGCAGAATCTTCAGCATAGGATGCATCGTCATACTCAATTTCATTAACTAAATCCCCCCAAGTATCTTCACCCAACCAGTCCAAACCAGAATTCTGTCCGAAGCGAGAAGCCTGGATTTCTCCCAAAGGTGAACGAACGGCATCGACTGAATCTGAGTAAATGGATGATATTCCTCCTAAATTGGAATCGTACTCGTTAAATAATTCTCCATTTTCAGATGAGTCACTTTCCGGACTGAGATGACCGTCAAACTCTGGTTGAAGATATAAAATAGGTAAAGCCCAGTAAACTTGGTGAGAACCATAAGCGGCAATCAATCCCTGACGCATTCTGCTCGCGCATAAATCTACAGATAAGCCGTGAGATAGGTTGCGATAAAATAACTGTGTTAGCGTCAACGCTACATCATCAGGAATGCGTTCTGACATTGCCAAAACACTCTTAATACCCCGCTTCACCAAACTTTCTGTGAGATTGTGTTCGCCCGTGTCTGCACCAGGATCTGAGGTAGCTGCATATGTTCCTAAGCAGGAATTAAAAACAGCCATTTGAATGTTATTATTGACAAGCAAGCCTGCTAAATCGTCGCCGCTTAAGGTTTCTCTTAAACCAGTTCTGCTATTAACAAGATAGATTTCGCCTCCACCCGGACCTAAATTACTGTGTCCGGAGTAGTGTAGAACATCGTATCTTCCTTGTTCTAAGGCTTGTGTCAATTCTTCCCGTCCTGGTTGTTCGAGAACGGTTAGCTGGATTTCTGGCAGATAATAACCACCTTCACTGTACGGGATCTGACGGTAAAGCTCTGCTTGCAGTCTAATCGCTTCTTGTTTGAGAAGATCCAAGCGATCTAGATCGGTAGGGGAAGCGATCGCCATTAATACCTTGATCCCAGCGTCTGTGGCTGGTAATGTCATATTTGATGATGACAACCGAGAGGGGGGATTCACTCCACTTTGATAGCGAGAAAAAGCGATATATGACCCTGTGGCAAGGGGGCGATCGCCAACATGCATCACTTCCCAAGGCAGACGAGCTAACCGAGTATCTTTTAAACCCAATCGCAGGCGCAGTACCTGTTGGTGGTTTTGGGCAATTCCTTGCGCCGTAATCAAACTATCCCTGAGAGTGCCCTGAAACAGTGCGTTATAGAGTTTTTGACCCAACGCCACTAAGTTAACAGAGTTTCTGGCGATCGCATCTCCCTGCAACACCGACTTCAACGGGTCATTCATTAGATGTCCAGCAGCTGTCAACCAATCAGCTACAGGCCAAGTCACCAGTTCTTCTGCTAACGGCACCCCAGGCGAGACTTTTTCCGTCCGTACCAAGTAGTCACTTTGTCCTACTGGGGTTACGGAAATATGAAATTCCTGGGTCACAACTTCTCCTCTTTGCCTCCTAAATCTAGTTTGCAACGCACTCGTTTCCCTTGTTTATTCGCTTCTTCTGATACCTTAGATGCATCCTGTCATTGAATGTTTCTGCTTCAAGTTATTCGGATATTAGCTGTCTGCCTTCAGCCTTAGTTATAAAATAATTGTAGAAACTTTTAGACCTATCGCTTCACCCTGACAATAAATATATGTTGATAGCTAACCTCTAATTACTGATAGCTCATTTACAACTTTATCCGGATTTTGCTGATTATGCCCAGAACTTTCTTATTTTATAGATGCACCCTGCTCTTCTATATCCCTAGTGGGTTTACACCATCTAGGAGATTTTCTTTAAGTTAACCAACGACTCTACAACGTATGCAAATAAATTTCTCTTCTGGATAAAGTAGCCCCACAACACCACGTTTAACTTCATTGAAGAACTCAGATTTCGTTATATCTAGATCTAAACCGCTTCTAAAAGTTTGCACAAAACTACCCATAAGTGGATACATCTGTACTTTATTCAACTAGAGCGGTGTAAGTTAGCACGGATTAGAAGCGCCTTCCCTTCTTGGTTCCATTGCTCTGTAACTCAGGTTTTTTGACCACTAATCCCCAGTTAGAGATACTGTAATAAGAGTGTTTGCTCTTATTCTTAGCACGAGACTTAAAAGTTTTATTCAATTTTATAAAACTAGTTTGTAGCACGTGTCAAATAAGCTTCATACTTAATTGAGCGTTACTATGCCGCACTAGTCAAACATGACACGATTTTAACACAAAAGCCAATGTACCTACCCCAAAATGAGTACTAACGAGTAGAGGTAGGTAGGAATTAAGTTATAGTTCGACACCCCTACTAATAGAAGACCACAAAATTGCGGGAATTGGTAGAGGCTTTTACCCAAATTTAGTCTGAACTCAATTATAAAAATGATATGAAGCCCAAAACTACCGAGGAAGAGGTCTGATTTTCCCAAAAAAATCAGACTCCATCGTACTTCAGGCGGTGGATGTAGGGCGAGTCGGGGTGTTTACGCCCCGTCAAACATGTTATGGTGACCTCAATAAAAGACTTTAAAACCTACCTGTGGACTGCACCGAAAGTAAATGCCTAAAAGACTGTAAGGAGATGAGCCAGTGCGTTGGCGAGCCAGCACGCATGAGGCGTTTTCCCGCCGTAGGTGACTGGCGTTGGGGTTCCCCCGCTTGAAGCAGCCGTAGCGTATCACTACGCACTTTGCGTACAAGCGTGGCGAGCCTGGGAACCCACGCAAAACGAGATATAAAGAACGAAATTTCTTTAGAATTCGTCTGCCTTTAGACGGCGGAGTGTCAAATAAAATGTGAATTTAGCAAATTTTGCTGAATGCAGTGCATTTGTATAGCTGAAAGGGTGTATTGCCGCGACTCTTCTGTGCGTATCTCGCTGTATGGTTTTTTCAAGATATACGCCCCAAGCAATCCGGTGTACCTCAGACAAACAATAACTTCTATAAAT